>CAZKAY010000060.1:0-12257 GCA_964550975.1 uncultured Thermoproteales archaeon
CCATATTTCTCTAAAAACATTTTTCTCTGCTCTAGAAAGTCTTTAACCTTGTTTTGAGCATCTAACACAATTTTTCTCAATAAATCTATAGATATTTCTCTTACACCATATTTATTCCAATGAATAACCTCTAGAGGGAATCTTTTACCCGGATTTCTTACCCCCTCTTTGGGTTCACCTATAGCTACAAGAATATGTATATTAATGTTTCTAGGAATACCTAGTATCTCTGCAACTATTTTTTCATCAAAGCTTCCTACAACACACCCCTCTAATCCAAGTGAATGCGCTTCGAGTAAAAGGTTTTCTACAGCAAGAAACGTATTTTTAACTCTGCCCCCTATGAATACGAAGATCACACTACATGTTAATAAAAATTCTTGATTTAATGCCGCATATCTAATCCTCTCCTTTAAATTCCTATCTGTAACAACTATTATATTCCATTTAGATGTATTTCCACCTGCAGGAGCATTACATGCGGCATCAGCTAATCTTAAAATAATATCTCTAGACAAACTCTTTTCTCTAAAAATTCTAACAGTTCTCCTATCTCTGATTATATCTGAAATATTTTCACCCATAGCTATAAATAATTCTAACCTTAAATATATTTTGAAATATGAAAAATTTTGTATCAAATATTGTTGAGGCAAAACTTTATGAAAAATTAAGAAGAGATAAGGTTAGATGTAATACTTGTGAGAGAAAATGTGTTATAAATGTTAATGAATATGGAATTTGTAGAACTAGAATAAATATTGATGGAAAACTATATACAATTACCTATGGAAATTTATCATCAATAGAATCTAGACCAATTGAAATAAAACCTTTCTTCCATTTTTGGCCTGGATCAAGAGCAATAACATTTAGTACATGGAGCTGTAATTTTACATGTCCATGGTGTCAAAATTGGACTTTATCTAAACAGTCTCCACCATTATATGTAGATAAAATCATTCCTCCAGAAAAAATTGTAGAAAAGGCCTTAAAACATGGAGATCAAGGTACCTGTGTATCCTTCAATGAGCCTACACTTTTATTCGAATATTCTTTAGACGTATTTAGATATGCTAGAGAGAGAGGATTATATAATACCTATGTTAGTAATGGATATATGACTATAGATGCTTTGAAAATGCTTAGAGAAGCTGGGTTAGACGGGTTAAAAATAGATATTAAGGGAGGTAGAGAAGAATATTTAAAATATAATAGTGCAAATGTAGACTATGTATGGAGGAATGCTGTAGCTGCAAAGAATATGGGAATTCATGTAGAAATAGTATATTTAGTTGTTACAGATGCAACTGATAGAGAGGAAACTATATTGGAGACTATTGAAAGACATTTAAAGGAGCTTGGACCCGATACACCTATACATTTTACAAGATATTATCCAGCATATATTTATGATAAACCACCTACATCTATCAAGAAACTTGAATGGTGTTATATTAAGGCTAAAAAGATGGGGATAAAATATCCATATATTGGAAACGTTCCTGGACATAAGTATGAAAATACTTATTGTCCAAACTGTAACATGCTTTTAATAAAGAGATGGGGTGTACGGATACTGAAATATAATATTGTAGACGGGAAATGTCCAAGATGTGGAGAAAAAATACCTATAGTCGGTGAATATATTAAGTAAATATGTAGCTATTGATATATAGATAAATCATATATTTCTGAAATTCTCCGAAAATATAAAATATTTGAAAATCATCTAAAAGTATATGAAACTATATTTAGTTACCTATTTTATACCAATCATCTTTCTATTTATATCTCCTCTTTTAACACCACATATAGATCTATATAGAGATAAGCTGTATTTTAATGGGATAGAAGCATATAGCTTTTTGGAAAAATTGGTTAAAAACTACTCTTATCGTGTAGTAGGAACTAAAGTAAATCATGAGTCGGCTATTTGGATTAAAGAATTTTTTGAAAACCTTAGATTAAAAACATATATGCAGAATTTCTCTACAATAAATTTTGGTAGAGAAAAGGTTTTAGGTATAAATGTTTTTGCTGTAAAAAGGGGGTTTAAAGATAAATATATAGTATTGATGGCTCATCGAGATATTGTTCCCTCAACTATTCAGGGTGCAAATGATAATGGTGCAGGCGTAGCCATTTTAATGGAGCTCGCAAAGATATTTATAAATAGGTCTATAGGATATTCACTAATATTTTTATGTACAGATTCCGAGGAGACCGGACTTCATGGTGCAAGAAATTTTATCGAAAAATATTATAGAAATTTTAGTATAGATTATGCAATCAGTATAGACATGTGTGGATGGAGAAACTCTACTGGAATAAGCTTATACTCATATATAGGTGAAACACTTAAACCAAGTGATGTAAACATACTTATCTACATGAAAAATATGGAAGAGCTTGGATATAGGGTTAGCTTTAAAGTATTTTCTCCAAACCCGATTTTAGAACAAGTTATATGTAGACTTGGATTAATATGGGCTGGTACGGATTCAATGCCATTCATAGACTATGATATACCGTCAGTAGGCATAGGAGATTATCCATTATATCCATACTGGCATAAACCTGAGGATAGTATAGATAAAGTATCTCCAGAAAGATTAGAATATGTTGGAAAATTTATTGAGGAATTTATACTCACAGTAGATAAAAATAGCTATAAACGATATGGCCCACATTATCTATTTCTTGAAAACACGTATATCTATAATATGTATACATATATCTTCCTCTACCTATTTGCCGTACCAACTTTATCAAAAATATATATTTATAGAAAATTTTTAAGAGAAAAAGAAAGTTTACAGAAATTTATAGTTCAGTATTTAATATTTTTCACAGCATCAATAGCTGTAGTGGCATCTCTATTTATAACATTATACATGAAATTATATCATTATATGCATATAACATTAATAATATTCATCATACTATACATTTTTATTATAAAATATATTTATAGGAGATTTATTTTTTCATATGATGCGTATTTTATTTACTCGTGGACAATAATACTCATAATATATCTAGCCTATGCTACATTTAATCCTATTGGAAGCTTATTTCTATTGACACCTCTATGCTTAGTAACACCGCTATTTTCCCCTAGAAAAAAGCATGCTTTCATCATTAGCATAATTGCACTTATATTGGGTTTACTTCCATATATAGTATTCTTATCCGGTCTTCTATTTTATCTGGGAATAGCTAAGATAGGTGTCGGCATAGCATGGATATTATATATCGGCATAAATAGTATTGGTTTAATACCCCTAATATTCTCAATAAGCATGATACTGGCATCATTATCACTATTATATCGTATTTCAACAATCAAGTACGTTGATTAATAAATAAAAATAGATTAAAATATAGAATTCAATAAAGTAATATGTTGGTGAAAAATGCCGTGTAGAAAAAGTAATCCTCTAGATGAAACAGGTACAGCTATCTTAAAAGCATTAGTCAATTTTAGTGAACCGGCTGGATGCAAGCAGATAGCAGAAAAAGCTGGATTAGATACTAGGAAAGTTATGGGTAAACTTAGAGCATTATATAAAAATGAATTTGTAGATAGACCTGTAAAGGAAAAAAATAACGAATAAGGGTAAAATGCTTTAGGTAAATAATTTCATACTAGTATTTGCATGTTTCGATATATGTAGCTGTTTCTTTAACACCTTTTATCGAACGTATCTTATCAGCATATTTATTTAAGAGATTTAAAGAGGAAGTTACTATTGATACCTTTAAATCTATATCTTTTCCCAATACCTCGCTTATATCAACTGCCTCCCTAATGTTCTTTCTAATAGTTTTACCTACATCTGCTAAATGATCTGGCTCAACTTTTACTAAAATTATTGCTGAAATGGGCTTTACCACTCTTCTCCTGGAAATAATATCCTCTGTACTCATTCCAAGTTCCTTCGACAATATTTTCTCAAACTCTTCTGTACTTACATCACTACACCACTTTAAAGAATACTCTCTAACTTTTTCGGCAATACTTCTAATAATGTTTTCAGGAATACTCTCTACATCTATATCATACTCCATTCTAAGCTTTAATAATATACTTGATTTACCAGAGAGATGGGATAAAATAATCCTCCTATCCCTTCTACCAATACTCTCGGGTTCAAATGGTTCATAGGTAGAAGGATCTATAATAATTTTCCTTGCATGTACACCGGCTTTATGAGAAAATACATTTAAACCAATTATAGGTGTATGAGGCGCGATTCTTACACCAGAATATTTCATAACTAAATTACATATCTCATTTATACCCTCAGTATTAATATCTATGCCGTTAATTTTAAAATATACTGCCCATTGTTCAAATGGAGTAATGCCTGCACGTTCACCTAATCCAAGTACAGATGTATTAAATATCCTTACACCTTCCTTATATGCTTCCCAGCATCCTTGCACTGCCATTCCAAGATCATTATGATAATGTACAAGTAAAGGTATATCTGTAATTTCTCTTATTTTTCTAATGAATTTTCCATAATACTCTGGCCCAAATCTATCCACAGTCATAGCTGGGCTAATAGTTCTAACCTCAACTGGACTTTTCTCAACAATTTTAATTAATTCTCTAAGAAAATTTATATCGCTGTTTGGCGAATCCTCAAAAGCTATCTTACCAACTTTAACATTACATTGATAAGCATATTCAAGTACCTCTCTAAGTTTTTCCATAACATCTTTAGGAGACATATTTAAAGCCTTCAAATGGCTTTCAGAGACACCTAGATACATCCCGACATATACATTTCTACCACATTTACTTGAAACATCTATATCATTTTTACTCAATCTATGATGAAGTATAACCCTATTTTTACCAAATTTATCCACGATTTTCTTAGCTTCGTCAAAAGTATGCTTATAACAATGGACTTCAATTGTTTCAGCAACCCTATATTTATTTAAAAGAATATCAGCTATCTCTATCTTCTCATTAAGAGAGAAATGTACTCCAGCTTGTTGTTCACCCTCCCTTAAAGTTGTATCCCAATTCTCCACCTCCATATCAACCACCATGCTCCTGGAGTATAAAGAAAGATATAGTTGTAACAACACCATTTTTAACCCTAATTTCATCGATAACCCTATTTAAATCTCTAGTACTAGTAGATCTAACAAATACGATTAAATCATATTCTCCAGTAACTTCAAAAACCCTTTCAACACCATTTATATTCAATATATCTTTACAAAGCTTTGCTAAATCAGCTTTCTCATTAGTTTTCACACATACAATTGAAGATAAACCTTCCAATCCAAGTTCTATCGTAAATTTTCTTATAATACCTCTGTCTATAAGAGATTTAACTCTATATCTTACAGCACCTTCAGTAATATTAAGCATTCTAGCAATCTTCTTAAAGGATGTCCTAGAGTTTTTACGCAATATTTCTATTATCTTACGATCTAACTCATCCATGCATTTATAAATAATCTAAAGATATATAAATTTTACGAAATTTGAAGAAAAATTTACGAAAAACTTATATATCTTTACGAATTATATAGAAGGGGCGATATCGATGGAAGTAGAATGCCCTGAATGCGGTGCTAAGATAGTTTTAAAGGAAAAACCCGTATTAAATGAAATCATAGAATGCTCTGAATGTGGTGTACAGCTAGTCGTAAAACAAGTTGAACCAAGGCTAGTATTAACTGTCTTAGAAGATATCGGAGAAGATTGGGGAGAATAGTTGAAGATAGGGATGATCGTAGATAGAGTACGTTTGGATGAAAAGTTGATTATAAATGCGGCATCAAAGCTAAATATAAATCTGGAGATAATAGATTCATCAAAAATATTTTTAGATATAACGAGTTTAGAAAATAGTTTCTATAAGGATATAGACATATTTTTACAGAGATGTATAAGCACATTACGTGGACTATATATTACAAAGATTTTAGAGGAATATGGTTCAAATGTTGTGAATAGTTTTAATACTTCTATAAACTGTATAGATAAGGTTAGATGTACGCTGCTTTTGACTAAAAATAATATACCTACTCCTAAGACATATGTAACCTTTACAGAGGAGGCTGGATTAAAGGTCATCGAAAAACTCGGTTTTCCAGTAATATTGAAACCTGTAATGGGAAGCTGGGCTAGACTTGTAGCTAAAATAAATGACATAGATGCTGCAAAATCTATATTTGAAGACCGCAGATATATGGGTCCATGGTACAACATATATTATATACAAGAATATATTAAAAAGCCTAATAGAGATATAAGGTCTACGGTAATCGGAGACAAGGTTGTAGCCGCAATATATAGAGTCAATGAGAATGACTGGCGTACAAATACTGCTAGAGGTGGAATACCGTTAAAATGCGATATCGATGACGAATTGAGAAACCTTAGTCTTAAGGCTGCAGAAGCGATGGGTGGTGGAATACTTGGAGTAGATTTAATGGAAAATGATAATAGCCTTCTAGTGCATGAGGTAAATCATTCCCCCGAGTTTAAAAACGTTCAAAGAATTACTGGTATAGATGTGGCAACTGAAATCGTAAAATATCTCTATGAAGTGGTGAAAAAATAATGGTTAAGGTTGGAGTTATAGGCGGCTCAGGATATACTGGAGGAGAACTGCTCAGAATCTTGTCTATACATCCTGAAGTTGAGATAAAATGGGTTACTTCTAGAAAATATATTGGTAGGAGAATTTCAGATATTCATCCAAATCTGAGAGGGTTTATAGATCTAAAATTTACTCAGCTAAGTTTAGATAACATTGAGATGGTTGATGTTGTATTCTGCTGTCTTCCACATACTATTTCAATGAATATTGTGAAAAAGATCTATGGTAAGACGAGGATAATTGATTTAAGTGCAGATTTTAGGATAAGGGATCCAGCAGTATATGAGAAATATTATGTAAAACATATGTGTCCAGAGCTTTTAGATAAAGCTGTATATGGTTTACCCGAAATCTATCGTGAACAAATTAGGGGGGCAATGCTGGTTGCAAATCCCGGATGTAATTCAACTGCAATCATATTATCACTATATCCTTTAAGAAAATTTTTGGGGAAATCATTTATAACTATAGACGTTAAGGAAGGTTCATCCGCATCTGGTAGAAATCCCTCTCTATCCAATATACATGCTGAGAGAATAAATACTGTTAGAATATATATGCCTATGGAGCATAGACATCTAGCTGAGATCAGACAGGTTTTAGGTATAGAAAATATATCTATGACTGCACATGCTGTTGGAATGGCTAGAGGTATATATGCGACAACATATATTTTTACAGAAAATCTTCTATCCGAAAAAGATTTGTGGAAAATATATAGAGAACATTATTCGAAAGAATATTTTATACGAATTGTAAATAGAAAGTATCCACCATACAATTTACCGGATATAAAGGGTGTAGTATATTCAAACTTCTGTGAGATAGGGTTTAAGGTTGATAAAAGTAATGACAGGATAATTATTTTCTCAGCAATTGATAATTTAATTAAAGGTGCAGCTGGACAGGCTGTACAGAATATGAATATAATGTTTGGTATAGATGAAAAAACTGGGTTAGATTATCCAGGGTTCTATGTGTGATACATATGATTTTAATAAAAATTGGTGGAAGCGTTTTAGAAAATATTGAAAACATTGTTAAAGATATGCCTAAAGAGGATATATGCATAGTTCATGGAGGTGCTAAAATAGTTACAGAAATTGCTGAGAAAATGGGTATAAAGCAAAGATTTATTGTATCTCCATCAGGCATTAGAAGTAGATATACTGATAGAGACACTATAGATGTATTTCAGATGGTTATTGCCGGTAAAATTAATAAAGATATTGTTAGAATGCTTTTAAAACATGGTAGGAAAGCTATAGGTCTATGTGGAATAGATAACTCTATAATTATTGCTGAGAGAAAGAAACATCTAATAGTTGTGGAGGAGGGGAGGAAGAGGCTTATAGAAGGCGGCTATACTGGTAGGATAAAGAAAATAGATATAGAGTTTATAGAAAACTTAGTTTCTAGGAAAATTGTTCCAGTAATAGCTTCCCTTGCAATCAGTGAGAAGTTTGAACCATTAAATATTAATGCAGATGCACTTGCAGTGAGAATTGCATCAAATATAGATAGCTGTAATAAGATAATATTTCTAACAGATGTTGATGGAGTATTGGATGAGAATGGAAATACTATACCTAGAATACTTCTCTCAGAGATAAGTGAAATAAATGTTGGATATGGAATGAGAAGAAAGCTATTTGAAATATCTAGATCCAATGTAGAAAAAATTTTTATTATAAATGGATTATATGAAAAACCTTTTTCAAAAATGGTTGGAACGGTGATAATAAATGATAGAAGATGAATATTCATCTGGAGTATATCCTAAAAGGCCAGTAGAAATTGTTAGGGGAAAAGGTGTAAGGGTATGGGATTCTAATGGTAGAGAATATATTGATTGTGTAGCTGGATTCGGTGTAGCACTTATAGGACACTGTAATGATATGGTTGTTAAGGCAATTAAAATACAAGCTGAAATACTGATTACATGTCCAGGAATATTTTATAACGATGTTAGGGCTAAATTACTTGAACTTCTAGCAAAGATTACCCCGAAACCTCTTTCAAAAACGTTTTTAAGTAATAGTGGTACAGAGTCTGTTGAATGTGCGTTGAAGATAGCCAGAAAATATACTGGTAGAAAGGAGATTATAGCTATGAAGAGAGCATTTCATGGGAGGACTATGGGTTCTCTATCCGCTACATGGAGAAAGAAATATAAGAAGAGTTTTGAGCCACTTGTACCTGGATTTAAACATGCAGTATTCAATGATTTAGATAGTGTCCAAGATTTGATTACAAATAATACTGCTGCAATTATAGTTGAACCTATTCAAGGTGAGGGAGGAGTATATATTGCTGACAGAGAGTTTATAAGGGGTTTGAGAGATGTATGTGATGACAAAAATATTTTACTCATATTTGATGAAGTTCAGACAGGATTCGGTAGAACTGGAAAAATGTTTGCATTAGAACACTATAATGTTTCTCCAGACATACTTTGTATAGGTAAAGGTATGGCTGGAGGCCTCCCAGTTGGAGCAACTATAGCTAGACCTGAAATATTTGAGTCGCTTAGAAAGGGTGAACATGGATCTACTTTCGGTGGAAATCCACTTGTAGCTGCAGCATCCATTGCAACTATAAACTTTATATTGAAAAACAATCTGCATGAAAAGGCTGGTGAAAAAGGTAGATATTTATTGAATAAGTTGAGGAAGATTGAATCAAGAGTTATTAGGGAGATTAGAGGTATTGGATTAATGATTGGGATAGAGTTAAAGTTTCCAGTAAAAAACTATATTTTAAAGGCGATGGAGAAGGGTGTTTTAATACATTCATCTGGAATAAATATTTTAAGACTTCTCCCACCCCTAGTTATAAGTTATGGAGAACTAGAAATAGTTGCAGAATGTTTAAATGAGGTTTTAGGTCATGAAGATACTTATATTGGATAATAATAGTGAATATTTAGAGGATCTTATAAAGTTTTTGAAGAAAAGGAGGATTAACTATATTTTACATAAGCCTTTAAACCATCTCTCTGATAAATATGATGGTGTGATAGCTTCGGGGGGAGCTATACCTAGAAGTCGTAAGAGAGAGATATTAAACTGGTATAGAGACTTTCTTAATAAAAATATTAAACCATTTCTAGGAATATGTTTGGGGCATAAGATTCTGGGATATATTTATGGCGCTAGAATAAAGTTTGCGCCCGAGAAAGGTGTTACAAAAATATTTTTTACAAAAAGTTTCCCCCTTACACCTACACTAAGATATTTAAATGTATATCAGGACCATGATTTTGGTTTAGCTATACTTCCCAAAAATATTGTGAATTATGCTAGAAGTTCTAGATGTAGTATACAGGCTATAAAAGTATTGAATAAACCCTTTTTTGGAGTCCAGTTTCATCCCGAAATAGAGGGAGGAATTGTTTTAGAAAATTTTCTAAAATATGTGGGTGATATATGTGGGAATGACCTTAACGGAAAAAATTTTGGCGAGAGGGGCGAATAAAAGAAAAGTTGAGCCTGGAGAAATAGTAGTGGTAGATGTAGATATAGCTATGTCCCATGACTCTACAACACCTTTAGCAATAAAACCCTTCTATAGAATCTCGAACAAAGTTTTTGATAAAAATAAGATAGTGATATTTTTTGACCATATAGTTCCTCCACCAAATATAGATGCATCTATACTTCATAGAAAGATTAGAAAATTTATTGAGGAACAAGGTCTTGTAAACGTTCATTGGGAGGGTGTATGTCATCAAGTATTGGCTGAAAAATATGTTAAACCTGGATATATAGTTATTGGAGCAGACTCACATACATGTACTCTTGGAGCTTTAGGAGCATTTGCAACAGGTGTAGGTTCAACAGATATTGCTGCAATATATGCTACTGGGAAATGCTGGCTAAGGGTTCCAGAAACATATAGAATAAATATTTTAGGTAGAATTCCTAAAGGAGTATATGCAAAGGATATTATTTTGAAAATTATAGGTGAATTAAAGGCCGATGGAGCAGTATATAAGTCGATAGAGTTTCATGGAAATGTTGTGAAAGAATTTTCAGTTTCATCTAGACTTACATTGACAAACATGGTTGTAGAAATGGGGGCAATGAATGGTATAATTGAGCCGGACGAGAAAACTCTTAGATATACTGGATATAAAGGTGTCTTATTGAAAAGCGATGGAGATGCTGAATATGAAGAAATATTTGAATTCAATGTAGATGGTATGAGTCCACAAGTAGCTTGTCCACATAATGTTGATAATGTTAAGAGTATAGAGGAGGTTGAGGGGATAGAGATAGATCAGGCATTTATAGGTACATGTACAAATGGGAGAGTTGAGGATATAGCTGTTGCAGTAAGAATATTGGATGGAAGAAGAGTTAATAGAAATGTTAGGATGATAGTTACACCTGCCTCAAATAAGGTCTATCTAGAATGTCTTAGGAGAGGATATATTGAGAAATTGATGGAGGCTGGAGCAATTATAACAAATCCTGGATGTGGGCCATGTCTAGGTAGACATGAAGGTGTATTAGCTCCAGGTGAGATATGTATATCTACAAGTAATAGAAACTTTATGGGTAGAATGGGAAGTCCTGAAGCAAAAATATTTCTGGCTTCACCTGCAACCGTGGCTGCATCAGCCATCGAGGGTAAAATAACTGATCCGAGGAGATATTTATGAGGATATGGAAGTTTGGAGATAATATAAATACAGATTATATTACTCCTGGAAGATATAACTTGACTACGGATGAAAAAAGGCTTGCAAAAATAGTTTTTAAAGAATATAGACCTGAATTTGCTGAAAAAGTTAGACCTGGAGATATCATTGTTGCTGGAAAAAATTTTGGATGTGGTTCAAGTAGAGAGACAGCGGCATTGGCATTAAAGGCTGCAGGAATAAAATTAATTATAGCTAAATCTTTCTCAAGAATATTTTTTAGGAACGCTGTAAACATCGGGTTACCAGTAATAATATGTGAGGAGGCAGATAAAATAGAGGAAAAAGATGTATTGGAAATAGACTTTAGAAAAGGATTAATTAGGATTGTAAATAGGAATATTATACTTAAGTGTAGTAGCCTGCCAGATTTTATTTTAAATATAATTAATGAGGGGGGATTGATAAACTATATTAAAAAACATGGTGGCTTTAAAATATGAGATATAAAATTGCAGTAATATTGGGAGATGGGATTGGTAGAGAAGTTATACCTCAAGCTATAAAGGTATTGGAGAACATCAATATAGATATCTCATTTAAATATCTCAATGCTGGATATGAATACTATAAGAAGACTGGTATAGCGTTACCTCAAGAAACTCTGGAGGAATTGTCTAAAAGTGATGCATGTTTATGTGGACCTATGACTACTCCGCCTCATATTAAGGATTATAGAAGTGTAAGTGTAGCTATAAGAAAAAGCCTCGACTTATATGCAAATATAAGGCCTGTAAAAAGTTTTCCTGGAATAAAATGTTTAAAAGAAAACGTAGATCTAGTAATTGTCAGAGAAAATACTGAGGGATTATATTCTGGAATAGAGTGGAGAATAAATGATATAGCATTTACCGTCAGAGTTATATCTAAATATGCGTGTATTAGGATAGCTAGATATGCATTTACCCTTGCAG
>CAZKAY010000061.1:0-11895 GCA_964550975.1 uncultured Thermoproteales archaeon
TATATACTGTTTTAAATATGTTTTGGGATTTAGAGTATAGTTCTGGTTTAGATAAGATTTTAATTAGAAATAATATTAAACATTGGATATTTTCCACAGCATTTGTAAATATATTTTCACTTACAACCATTATAATATTTATCTATAAGATTAAAAGAAAAATTTGGAATATAATAAATATAATTTATGATAAATCTTGATGATACATTCTGGGAAATAGAAGACAAAATAAAAGGAAAAGAATAATTTTATTTAAAATATTCACTATAATTACCTTATGATAATTTTATACATGATACCTAGACTTATAACCGGATGCAGACCCCCCTCCAATCTACATATAGGTTAGGCCTATATGCAGATTGAAAAAAATTATCGAATGGTCTCTAAACTTAACTTATGAAGATTGGTATCCCTTTAATATTGCATAACATTATTGATAAATATGGTTCTATTATTATTAGTAGAATTAGTCTTATAGTATCTGATATCATTCCTACTTTAAACATAGACCATGTTTTGATATACCTAGATCCATATACTATTGCCATTGGCGGTGTTGTTGATGGAAGCGCACTTGAAATGGAACAGGCTAACGCTGCAGAGATAACTGCTGGTAACGGATTTATTCCAGAACTTATTGCTAGGCTTGTAGCTATAGGTACAGATATCATTGACGAAGCCGTATTTGATGCTGGATATGTTATTAGAAATCCAAGTAACGCGCTGATTGCAGTGACACTCCAAATATCCAGTCTTATATTTAACCCCTTTGTGATTAATATTACAAGCCATTCTGCAAATCCGCTATTGCTTAACCCATATCCTAATGTTATTCCCCCGCCAAATAAGAAAACTACGTTCCAGTTAATACTTTGAAGTAGTTCGTTCCACTCTATAATCTTTTTATTATTTATAGATAAAATAGTGCTTAATAACATTAGTATTATTACTGGTGCAGCTTCAGGTAAAATATTTTTTATTACCCGATATAGCCAATCTAGATTTGGATAAGTATTTGAGATTAATAGCATTATTCCCGGAAGCATCCATAAAGCTAATGTTTGTATAAATAGAATTAACACTACTTTTTCTTGAATTGTTAGGGGACCCATTTCTAAAATTTTTCTCTTAATCTTTTCTCTATCAATTTTCAGCTCTTTTATCTCTGGTCTAATTATTTTGAAGACAATTATCCATGAAATTATTAATCCAAGTATTGCTTGAGGTGTACCTACAATAAACCAGTCCATAAATGTTAATGATATTGATACATTGTTTTCAAGATAATATTTTGCAAACAAATTTGGTGGTGTACTTATCAGAAGAAACATTGCTCCAGCAGTTGCTGCTTGGCCTAATGCAAGCATAGCTGCCTCACCATATCTACTACCCCTCCTAAATCCAAGAGACCTTATATATGCTAATACTAGTGGATATACTATTGATGTGGATGCAGTTATAGATCCAGTCGTTGTTAAAATGAATACTGGCAAGCATGATACGAAGAAAGAAGCTATCATCGGATTATTCCCCTTATATATTATCTCCATTCTATATGCTATCCTCTTATCTAAACCCCACTTATTAAACATTTTTGCCAGTATAAATCCACCCATAAATATCCATATAATTGGATGCATAAATGCTTGTAAAGAAGATTTCCATTCAACTATGCCTATCGGAGACAAAAATAATGGTGCAAGCAACCCTGTTGCTCCTAGGGGCACGCATTCAGTAACCCACCATATAGCTATCCATAGGAGAAGCCCTAAAGTATATTGTGGAGCTAGGTCAAATACTTTGGCTTTTTCCGCCGCTATTGACATATATGGTAACTTTGGTAGAAATATCGTTATTAGAAATGCTATTGGTCCAAGTATTAGTCCTATTCTTCTTCTATTCATAGATTATCCCGAAACCCTTCAATATTTTACAATCCATATATAGTTTAAACTATATATGGATTGCTTAGTGTGATTTACACTCGATTATCCCATAACTCTTATATAAAATATTTTAGATATAAAAAGTGTTTCAATGTAGTGAATTGTAGGAGATGTTAAAATGCCTAAGGTGATTATAAAGCCATATAATAGGATTATTAAGTGTAAGACTGGAGACCTACTGTCTCATGTAATTAAGAAAGCTATTCCAAACTTTCCTACACCATGTGGTAATAGAGGTTTCTGTGGAAAATGTTTGGTAAGAGTTTTGGAGGGAAAATTAAGTGAAGTTACTGGAAATGAGAGATTACATAATCTTAAAACGGGAGAAAGACTTTCATGTCAAGCAAAAGTTTTATCAGATCTTGTTATAGAAATACCCATATTCGAACAATATAAAGCATTAATATCTGGATATGAACCTAAAGTAGATGTAATTACCCCAATTTTAGAGAAAAAATTTGTTGAGGTAAAATATTCTACATATCATAAGCCTATACCGGTTGACAAGATTTTATTAAAGAGCATTGATGCAGAAAGCCTTACGGGAAAATGTATAGGAAACCTGGTTTATGCAAAAAATTTTTCTAGAATTACTATATGTAAGAGGGGGAAAAATGTTACTCATATATTGAATGGATATAAGAAGATATATGGATTTGCGGTGGATATAGGGACCTCTAAAATAGCTACTTATCTAGTTGACCTAGATAGCGGTGAAACTATTTCTGAAACATATATACCTAATCCTCAGACAAAATATGGAGACGATGTTATTTCCAGAATTACTGCAGTGATAAACAATGTAAATACATTGTATGAGATGCGTAGAATGACATTATCTTCTATCGAGAAGATGATTACAGAAATGGCTGAGAAAAACGGTATAGAAATCAAAAATATTTTGGCTGGAGTAGTCGTAGGAAATACTGTTATGATAAGCATATTTTTAGGCTTAAATCCAGAACCTATAGGCAGATCTCCATACATTCCATATCTTTCTACGAAAATAGAAGATTATGGAGATAGATTCGGCTTCAACTTATTAAGAGATGCATGGATATACATTCCTCCAGCCATAACAGGATTCATAGGAGCTGATGCAATAGCAGATATCGTTACAACCTTAATGATAGAAGATATTAATAAAAATATTCTTATAATCGATATAGGTACAAACAGTGAAGTAGCATTAATAAGGAATGGAGAGATATTTGTTGCATCCGCCCCTGCGGGTCCAGCTATAGAAGGAGAACAAATATCCTGTGGAGTAAAATCTTTTAATGGTGCAATATATAGGGTTAGGATTGAGAAAGATGGAGTGAATTTTTTACTCTACGGCGAAACCCCATTAGGACTATGTGGTTCAGGTATAATAAGTCTGGTCTCAGAAATGCTTAGAAAAAATATTGTATCCAAAAATGGTAGATTCTATGGTGATAAAAGTTTCTTTGAAATAGTTTCTAAAGATAAAAGCAGTACAGGTAGACCAATAACTGTTACCCAGAGAGATTTGAGAGAAATCCAGAAAGCTAAGGCAGCTATATCGAGTACATGGAGTTTACTATTAATGAAAAATAATTTGAGCATTAATGATATAGATAGATGTTATATTTGTGGATCCTTTGGCTCAAGCCTAGATTTAGATGATGCTATAAATATAGGATTAATACCTAAAATATCCTTAGAAAAGATATTTGTATTGGGAAATGCTGCTGGAATTGGTGCAAAATTAATGTTAATATCTGAAAAAGCTAGAAAGATAAGCGAAGAAATTGTAAGCAAAGCCAAGTTTATAGAACTTGCTTCAGATAAGAATTTCATGAATACATGGATTAGGAATCTAAACTTTCCTTAACATATTTTTCAAGCATTCTTCTTAACCCATCCTCTATACTTGTCTTTGGAACCCATCCTAAAATTTTTTTAGCTTTATCTATATTTGCATAACTATGTCTTATATCTCCCTTCCTAGGCTTACTATGTATTATTTTCAGCTCCCTATCCAATATTTTTGAAAAAATTTTTGCTAAACTATTTATCGATAAGCTTTTTCCACTACCTATATTAAATATATTAAAATCTATGTCCATCTTCATAGATTTAACAATCGCGTCGATCACATCCTCTACATAGATAAAATCTCTTGTCTGAAAACCATCTCCAAATATTTCTAATGGCCTATTTTTTAAAGCATTCTCCATAAATATTTTAATTACACCCGCATATTTACTTGATTGCCCATATCCATATACATTGAATAATCTAAATATTACTGCATCTATATTGTATGAGTAATGGTACGCAGATATATATAACTCAGATGCAGCTTTAGATGCACCATATGGACTTAGAGGATTTAATGGGTGTTTCTCGTCTATTGGAAGATACATTGGATTACCATATACCGCGGCTGATGACGTAAATATAATTTTGCTGACATGATTTTTAATACAGGAATCAAGTATATTTAATGTTCCATTAACATTTATATCGTGATATAGATTGGGGTTTAAAACACTTTCTCTAACATCTATTAAAGCGGCAAGATGTATAACGATATCAATATTATGCATAATATAAGCAATATTTTTATCCCTAATATCCATATGGATAAAATCTACATTTTCGTATTCACAATCTTTTATATCTAATACAACTATTTTAGAAATATTCTTCAAATCGATCAATCTTCTAACTAGATAACTTCCTATGAATCCACATCCACCAGTAATAAGAATATTCATAAATATATTTTATATACTAAAATTTAATAAGATTTATTAATAAATTCTAGGACTGCTAATATTTCATCTAGTAGAGATTGAGAATTCGCGGCAACAATATTATATCTCTTTTCTCCTAGAAAGACTTCATTAAATATGCTCCTATTATAAATACGTCCTTTAGATTCGTTTAAAATGAGTATACTAGCTGCGATATCGCTTATTCTAAGCATATTTCTAATATCTATATAAGCATCTATACTTCCATCGGCGACCATGCAGATTTCAAGCGAAGATGAACCTATAACCCTAATCTTCCAACCTTTATCTAAAGATATTCGGATAAATTTATTCATCTTCGGATAAATATTCTGTGAAAGCGCTATACTTACAACCGGTCTAAAACCTTTAGTATTTCTCTCTATCAGAATATTGTTTAGATATGCACCTTTATCCTTATATCCAGTATAAATGTCTCCGGTAGCGATATTACATATTGCCCCGAAAACTATATCATTAATGGTGTCTCCATATGCCACCGCAATCGATATGGAGAAAAGGGGTATTCCTCTGGATGCATTAAAGCTTCCATCAATCGGATCCATGATAATCAAGGGATAATCTGCCCCATATTTTCTAAACCCTGCTTCCTCACTTAATATTGAAAAGGATTTAAGACTTTTCTTTAAGAAATCTATTATAGATTTCTCTGAGACCATGTCAATATATCTAGTAATATCTCCACTAATATTTCTCCCCAAAGACCTTGATGCAATATCTTTACGAAATATTCTCATTACCCTCTTTCTAGCAAAGTATATTGAATCAACTATTATATCAAAAATATTTTTATCCAATTTAATCTACCTATTAAACCTATACAATATTATGCTACAGCCAATTATAACCATTATCCCAAAAAGCATATCCACAAGTGAAATCCTCTCTCCAAGAAATATATATGAAAATATTCCCGTGAAAAATGGCGTTAATAGTTGTATAACGGATGCTATTGATGCCCCTAATCCCTCTATAGATATATAGTTTAAGGCATTTCCAAGTCCAACCGATAAAACCCCAGATAAGATTAATACTAAAAATATCTCAAAGCCAATATCTTGGAGGAAATATTCTTCAAAAAAGACTAATGGAATAAACATTGGAGACGAGAAGATAAATATTATTGCTGTTAAAAACAGTTTATCTACATTAGCAACAATTTTTTTCATAATAATTGTATATAGTGACCAGAAAAATGCTCCAAGTATTATCAATATATATCCAATAAAGTCTTGATTTGAAAATGATAAATTTCCAATATTAAATCCATCTGTAGCTATACCCATTGTACCAAAAAATGCTAAAAATAATCCGATTAAAAATCTTTTAGATAAAATTAATTCCCTCTCATCACTATATACGATGTATGCCATTATACTTGTAAAAAATACGTTTAGCTTCATCAATATAGTTGCAATTGTAGTTGAAATTAAATATACACCGTTAATCGAAATTGTTTGATATAAAAATACAGTAGATGCTGCTAGAAAAATATATCTAAAATTTCTCTTAATAAAATTTATATTAAATTTACCTAAAAGTAAAGATATTATTAATAAGAAAAGCGCTGCAGATAGATATCTTAGAAAATTTTGCATCGAGACTGTAAAATATTTTGAGAGATATTTTATAAATATTATTCCCATCGACCATAGTATTACGGCACCCAATGAACTTATCAAATATTTCCTCAAATCAATCCTCCAGAAAACTAGTCAATTCAATTAAATTTCTAATAGAACTAATATTTTTATCATATATTTTATTAGTTCTATTTAATAGTATTGAATTTAAGCCAGCCTTTATAGCTGGAATATAGTCATTTTTAAGATTATCACCTACATGCAGTATCTCTCTGCCAGAGACATTAAAAAATCTAATAATCTTTCTGTAGAATTGTGGATAAAATTTTAGGAAACCAATTTTATCTGGAGTAAAGATATGTTTAAATATATTTATTATAGACATTTTTTTAAGAACTTTATATACATCGTCACTTAGATTGTTGCTTGAAACAACTATAATATAATTATTTTTATCTAAAAATCTTAGGAAAGGCATTACATCACTATAAAGTTTAGACCATTTAAACCATTTATCATATACTTCTCTCGCAATCTCATAGTCTTTTACACCTATTCTACATAATATTCTGTAGTTTAAATCGATATAATATTGAAGTAAAGCTTTTTTAGATATAGGTATTGGAAGACTTTTAAGCTCTAACTCAATTCTATTAGAAATAGAATTCCAGGAACTCGATATCGTTTCAAAATTTATATGAATATTGTTTTCTAAAAGAATTTTATAAAAAATTTCCGGGACAGACAGGTTTTTTATTAAAGTATTATCTAAATCCAGTGAAACTATCTTTATTTTCATCTATTATTCTGCACCGACTAATTGTTTACATATTTTTACTGCCTCTACAGCATCCTTTCCATAAGCATCTGCACCAATCTTTTTTGCATACTCCTCCGTGACTGGAGCACCTCCAACTATTATTTTAACCTTATCTCTTAAGCCCGCCTTTTTAAACTCATCTATCACATTCTTCATCTCGATCATAGTTGTTGTAAGTAATGCTGATAATGCGACGATATCTGCATCTACCTCTTTAGCTTTCTCGACAAACTTTTCTGGAGGCACATCTACACCTAAATCATATACATCGAATCCAGCCGTCTCTAACATTGTTGCAACAATATTTTTGCCTATTTCATGTAAATCTCCCCTAACGGTCCCTATAACTACCTTTCCAAGCTTCTTTAAAGTTTGTTTTTTAAGATATGGCTTTAGTATATCCATAACTTCTTTAAATGTATCTCCAGCCACAACTAGTTCGGCTAGATAGTATTCTCCTTTTTCATATTTTTCTCCAATAATCTCCATGGCTGGAGATAAAGCCTTATTAATAATGGTTAGGGGTGGAATATTTTTATTTAAAGCTTCCTGAACAGCTTCTTTAACTTTATCTATCTCTAGGTCCACCATAAGGTTCTTAATTTTTTCAAGTAGCTCTTCACCCATCTCTATCAACCCATATTAGATAGTTTAATAAGATATATAAATTAAACTATATATTGAGTGATACGGTGGATACAAAATACATTATAGGCGTTGATGGAGGAGGGACTAAGACCGAAACAATAGTTTTAGATAATAGGGGAATAATATTAGGACATAGTATAGCTGGACCTAGCAATATAAATATCATTGGCTTTAATCAAGCAGTAAAATCAATAATAAATTCTATAAGAAAATCTATGGATATGAGCGGTATAAGGAAAGCTGATATAGCTATACTGGGACTTGCAGGTGCTGGCAGAAAAAGGATAGCTAAAAGATTTTATAGAAAACTTATAAAAAATTGTTTTTTAAAGAATTTAAAGATTTTTTCAGATGGATATATCGCTCTAATAGCAGCTACGAGATATTCTAAGGGAATTATGATCAACTCTGGTACTGGAATAATCGTTATGGGTATCGATGATAAAGGAAAAATTGAAAGATGCAGTGGATGGGGATATTTAATAGATGATGAGGGAAGTGGATACTGGATTGGACAAAAAATTTTAAATAGAGTTTTCAGATCTTTTGATGGTAGAGATAGGCCTACAGCTCTATTAAAAGTAGTTCTAAATGTATTTGATGCAAAAGATCTAGATGAGGTTTTAATTAAAGTATATTCTGATAAAAATTTTATTAATAGAATAACATCTATAACAAAATATGTTGGAGATTTATGGATAAATGATTCTATAGCTAGAGAAATATTAGAGGAAGCCGCAGAAGAAATGGCTATAGCTATAAGCTGTGTCCAGAAAAAATTAAATATGGATTGCCCGGACATATATTATCTTGGAGGTGTATTTGATATAGGTAAACCTTTGGTAGACATGCTTGAAAGAAAGCTTAAAAAATATATTGACAAATTTAGACTTTTAAAGCCTATGTTTAAAAATGTTATAGGTGCAGGATTAATAGGGCTTAGAGAAATCGGCATAAATATAGATAATTATATCATCTGTAATATGTATAATAGTGGATTGAAATGGGGATTGATATATGAGTAAAGAAGTTTTTCATCAATTATTAAAACTTGAAACTGAGCGGAGAAATCCTGGAACAGAGCATTTAAGTGAATTGTCTACTGAAGATATTTTAAAGATAATTAATGATGAAGATAAAAAGGTTGCATATGCTGTGGAGAGAGAAATCCCAAATATAGCTAAAGCTGTTGAGATGATAGTGAATGCGATAAAAAATGGAGGTAAATGGTTTTATGTTGGTGCAGGGACTAGTGGTAGACTTGGTGTGATAGATATAGCTGAATTGTTACCAACATATAATATTGGACCTGAGACTTGTGAAGCAATTATTGCTGGAGGTCCTGGAGCGCTTTTCCGACCTATTGAGGGAGCTGAGGATGATGAAGAAATGGCTGTAAGAGAGCTAAGAGCTAAGAGATTAAATAGCAATGATGTGGTTGTAGGTATATCTGCAAGCGGTAGAACACCATTTGTAGTTCGTTCATTAAAGTATGCTAGAGACATTGGTGCTAAGACAATAGCAATAACATCTGTTAAAGATTCTCCTATAACGAGGTATGCAGATATAATTATCTGTCCAGATACTGGTCCAGAAGTTATTACTGGTTCAACTAGAATGAAGGCTGCTACGGCTCAAAAGATGATTCTAACAATGTTAAGTACAACAATTATGGTTAGACTTGGTAGGGTTAAGGGTAATCTTATGATATCCCTTGATCCAGCGAGTAAGAAGTTGATTGAACGGGCTAAGAGAATTATAATGATGGAGAGTGGAGTTGATTATGATACAGCTTCAAAAATACTTGAAGAATCTAAGGGTAATGTTACCGCAGCTATAGTTATGAGTAAGGCGAAAGTCGGATACGATGAAGCTATAAGATTACTTAAAATTTCAAATAATATTCCTACAAAGGCTATA
The DNA here is from genome assembly GCA_964550975.1 of uncultured Thermoproteales archaeon. GTDB lineage: Archaea > Thermoproteota > Thermoprotei > Thermofilales > B9-G17 > CAZKAY01. The sequence continues at coordinate 9,704 of CAZKAY010000061.1, forward strand.
GAGCTTGCTGAAAAATTGAGGAAAAATTCTAATCCTTTATCGAAGAAGCAATAATATTATGTAATAATGGTCTAATTCTAAGTATTTTCCTATTCTCCCGTGATGGATGAACTCTATTAGTCAGAAATACTACAAATAATTCCTCTCTAGGATCTATCCACAGAGATGTACCCGTAAAACCAGTATGACCGTATGAAGCATCGCTAAAAAGATCCCCACATGAAGCATTCTCGGTCTTTAATTCCCATCCAATACCCCTCCTACTGTTAAGTCCTTCAGTATGATTTTTAGTCATCAATTCAATACTCTTTCTTGAAAGTATTTGAACATCATCTATAAATCCTTTATTTAACATCATTTGAGAAAAGATTGCTAGGTCTGTGGCAGTAGAAAAGAGTCCTGCGTGACCAGAAACACCATCCATTCTAAATGCATTTTCATCATGAACCTCTCCAACTAAAACTCTATTCCTATATCCACACTTCTCTGTTGCAACAACATTCTTCCAAATATTTTTAGGAGGATTATACATAGTATTCTTCATATCTAGAGGCTTAAAAATCTTCTCAGATGCAAATAAATCTATCCTCTTACAAGAAATGTGTTCAATTAAATAGGTTAGCATTATAATTCCAAGATCGCTATATACAACTTTCTCTCCAGGACTATATTTTAAATCACATTTCATTACCTTTTCAAAAACTTCATCCCTATTCTTACATTGAGAATATAGTGGAATCCATGCAGGAAAACCAGCCGTATGAGTCAATAAATTTTTTACCGTAATTTTATCCTTATCCTCAGACTCAAAATATTTTCTATACTTGTCTGGAACTAGGTCTATAACCTTGTCCATAAGACTAATAATTCCATTTTCAACCAATATCATTGCAAGTGTAGCCGAGACAATAGGTTTTGTTAGAGATGCAAGGTCAAATAACATATCTCTATGCATCTTCCTCTTCTTGGGAATAATCATAGAATACCCAAACTCTTTAAAATATACTATAAATCCTCTTCTAGCTACAAGCAATACTGCGCCAGGAAATGCCTTAGATCTAATACATTCGGCTAAAAACTTATCAAGATAATTTAATCTATCACTCATTCCAACTTTCTCGGGTTCAATAAAATAAAACCTCAACCGACCACCAAATAATTATATTTAACCCTATACAAAAATTTATTCAGAGACCCGTTGTTTTCTCTTAACTCTAATTAATTATTAGTAGAATATTGTAGATTAGATATCCTGTACCCTGATAGATATTTAGTCAGAAAACATTTTTCACTAGATAAAATTTTGTGTTATTTTATTTTAATAATAAATTTAATTCAATTAAATTATAAAATTTAATGTGGTAATGAAATGTTTTAATTGTAATGTGATACTATTTGATTGGGTTTTATATTGCCCTTATTGTGGAGCAAGGCAGCCAGTAAAACCTTTAGAACGTAAATATATAGTGTTTGATAAAACACATTATGAAACTCTAAGGTATAGTTATACTTTTATAAAGATTGCTGAAGAATTAGGCTATAAGATTAGAGTACTCGAGGGAGAATGGAGTAAACATTGTTTTGAAGATATAAATCTTCTTACAAATGCAGCTGGAGTTATATTAGGTGGTATTGAAAAATGGGAAACTATGTCTAGAAGAGAGCTATTAAATCTTATAACCTATGTATATTTAGGTGGAGTAATATTTATCACTCCTGCTTCATTACTCCTTCTCGAAGAATCTTATCGTGGATTAAATAGTTTTGTCGCTAGTTTTGGGATAATCTATACGGATATAAAAATTATAGATAGAGAACATCATGAAGGTAGACATGAAGACCATGTAATTATACATGATTTTGCAACACATCCATTAACGGAGAATGTAAGTACAGTATGTTTCTTAGATTATGGAGGAGTATCGATTAAGGTATTAGATGACAGCGTAAAGGTGTTAGCAATTACAGATTATGATGCATATCCACCTGGGCAACCAGTTCTTGTATTAGCTTCACGTGGCAATGGATGGTTAATAGGATTCTCGTGCTCCACTACATTTCAAGAGGATAAGTATGATAACTTTAAGCTAGCTAGGAACATATTAAAATTCATGATGAACCCTGTTGAAAGTGGAAGCCCTAGAGTAGATATACCACCTCCTCCACCGCCACCGCCTCCACCCTCATTATAG
>CAZKAY010000062.1:0-11681 GCA_964550975.1 uncultured Thermoproteales archaeon
ACTACAACTACTATTACAATTATAACTGCAACTAATAGAAGTACTGGTATCATCATTCCTCCAACATTTATATATCCAAGTAAACCAAGTATGCCGGGTGCAGCTGAAACTATATTTGTATCCTTTAATATAACTTCTAAATTTGCAGTCAAATATTGAGTGGAAGTTGACATGGTCTGCTTTATAAGTAGTCCAGTAGATTTTTCAAAGTAATAGTATATTTTTCCTCCCTGTGTAGATGTCTCAGCCTTCCAGCAATCATATGTTACTCCATTCTCCGCTGTAACTGATTCACTTCCAATGATCGTTACAGTAGTTTTACCAATATTAAATGTACTTCCAACATTAGCATCCTTACTGATCCAGAATCCGTCCATAGATAATCCTCCCATAAGTTCTCTTGGAAGCCTTCTCCCTACACCCTGAACAGTTTCTACATCTATAATTTCTCCAGTATTCGGGTTAACCTTATATCTCAACTTTATTTGAATATTGAATGGTGTTTGGAATGATATTGTAACCAATACCTTCATTAATGATGAAGTTCTTTCCTCAACCTCGAATCTGAAGGTTCCAGTAAATGATAAAGATACAGTGTTGGACATGGTAAAGTTAATATCATATTCTGCATATTTTCCAGCGGTTAGTTCTGCTGGCGGGGGGACGGCAGTCAGTTCTATGAAGACCATGCTGATCAATAGAAACAGAAGAAAAACATATCTCATTTTTTCAACCATCTATATCACCGATAAATTAATATTAGCATTAATCATTTAAATTTTTATCTTCGAATTTATCGGGTGTATTATACTTGACTAAGAATATTTATGTTGTAGGTAATATAAGGATTGGAGGAAAAATGGGGCAATATCCTACAGTGCTTGTAGGATGCATGTTTTATAGGAAACATAAAATTGTAATAGATCCCATTAAAGGTTTATTTGAAAGAAATGTGGCGGAGAATTTAGTAAATATTCAGGAAACTCTCTCAGAGGATACAGGTATTCCTGCAATGATAGATATTTTTGGAGAAACCGATGAGGCGTTAGCCAGATATGTTGAATTTGTCTCAGATATATCTGATTTACCAATACTTTTGAATGGAGCTACAGCTGAGGTTAGAATAAAATCCCTCGAAAAACTTCGGGAGAATGGGTTATTGACGGAAAGAATTATTTATACTTCTCTAAACTACACATCTAATGAAAGAGAAATATTTTTAGCTAAAAGATATGGTATAAAATATTTTATTGTGCAGACATTTAATCCTAGAAACCCATTTCCTCAGGGTCATATGGAATTTTTACTTAAAAATGGTTTTTTAAAAATTTTATCTAAACATGGTGTCGATAAAATTATCTTAATGCCGACAGTACTAGATATTCCTGGAATTGGAATAGCACTGGAGACTATAAAACTTTTTCATAATAGGTTAGATTATCCTACAGCGATAGCTCCTTTAGGAGTTATTGGATATTGGTGGAGAGCTAGGGAAAATAGAGAGTTGAAGAAACTATTTATTTCAAGCATATTGGGATATATTTTGTCTACAGGGGTAGATATAATAATATATGGTGCCATTAGAAAAGCAAAATATGTATTTCCATCCGTAGCCCTAATAAATTCTATTGAAGGATATATTGCTAGAAATAGAGGAATTAGATTGGAGAAAAATCATCCGTTTAATAGATACTTAAGAAAATCTATCCAATAATCTTTATCCAAAACTTTACTAACATCGGTGATATTTGGGGTATTGCTAAAACTTTTCTAACAATTTTATGTCCAATTTCATATGCCTTCATCTCATCCTCAGGCAGGATCTTCATCAATATTTTACCACCTCTAAAAAGATAGGTTGAACCGGGTATAGGTTTACCTTGAAGAATAGGAGCTGCAAAAACTTCGGTAAGTCTTAAAACAAGATTTCTAGCAATGGGATCTTTCACCTGTAAAGCCAGTATTCTCGCTGATAGAAGAACTCTTAGTATCTGTAAACTCTTTTTCCAAAAGATATCTTTATTCGATAAAATTTTGCTTAGCAAGTGTTTGTCATTAACATTTAATCCTACAGACTTTATCTCCTCGAGACTTACATTTATATAATTTATCCTCCAATCATATATCAAGTCGATTAAATCATCCAATAAACCTAACCCCATTCCAAGAAATTCAGAGATCTTATCCATATAATGATTTAAATTTAATCTACCTAAAATAAAGAATATTTTAAAGAAGTAGACAGCTTTAAGCTCAGTCAAGTATAACAATTTATGTAGTGGTAAAACTTTTCCCCTCCGCTTAGAGTCTAGGACAGCGCTTCTATACAATTTTTCAATGGAGTCTAATACAATCTTCTGTTCCTCTGAATCATAATATTTAAAAAGATTTTCTAGAAACTGAGTCATCCATAAATGTCTTATATAAATCCTTTCTCCATAAACCTTTAAACTACTTCCATCAAGTATATCCTTATATATACTCCATTCTCTCGACAATATATCTAACTGTTTATCACAACCTATATTTCTATCTATAATGTCGTCTATTTCCCTAATATATGCCCATGCCATACTCCATGTCTCACTTCCCAATCTCTCAGGAACAAGCTGTGAACCATAATGTAAGAAATCTCTCTTTCTAAGAAATTTCCTAGCAGAATATACACTAAAATAATATGAAGGTTTATTTAATAAGCTAGAGTTGACCATTAATCCATTCGTGGTATAAAAAATGTTCATAACAATTTTAATCAACTAATAATATAAAAAATTAATTTCCTAATAAAATTATAAATCCGATACATGTCATCAGGTATCTCGCTAAAATGCCTCTACAAGTATTTCTCTCAAATCCTTTTTATCCAGTTTTCCTGGATTGTTATCAATATTATATTTCCCATATTCTATTGCATTATCAATTATCCTATCTATGTCCTTTAAAGTCATACCTATATCACTTAACCTATCCTTTATACCGAGATCATATACAAATCTCCCTAAGGCTTCTACAAATCTAAATGAAGCTTCATCTATATCATCAATATGTATATTGAAAAGGGGAGCCATTTCAGCAAATAAGTCTTTAGCATATTTTCTAGAGACCTTTGCCCATGAGTAAAGTATTATACCTAACCCATATCCATGATGAATGTTATAATATGCGCTTATCGAATGTTCTAATGCATGTGCAGCCGTAGTTCTAGCTATATCTATAGCTATCCCGGCGCATAAATTTGCCCACATAAGTTTTTCTCTGACATCAATGTTCTTGAGATTTCTATCTATATCTCGACCATATATAAAGATATTTCTGATAGCTTCTCTTGAAAAAAGTTTAGAGAAGTTATTTGCCTTTCTACTTACATATGCTTCTACAGCATGGCTTAAAGCATCGATCATCGTAGCTATAGACAGATTTAATGGAAGTGTAAGGGTTGTAGAAGGATCCAGGAAAGCTATTCTAGGATAAATATGTTTGCTTGCAATCCCTCTTTTTGCATTCAATTTTCTATCTGTAAGTACGGCATAATGTGTTACAGAGCTACCTGTTCCATGGGTTGTAGATAAGGCTATAATTGGCAATGCTTTTTCTATTTCCTTTCCCATCAAATATTCTGAGGCTTTTCCACCCGATTCGCTTACAGCGGCTATCATTTTTGCTGTATCTATTGCACTACCTCCTCCAAGACCTATTATAAAATCTATATTATTCTCTAGTACTATTTTTACACCTTTATCGACCATCTCTGTCGTAGGATTTGTAGATACCTCTGGATAGATAATATATTTAATGTTATTTTCTTTAAGCGAATTTGTAACTTTGTCAAGATATCCGTATCTTTTCATCGAACCTCCTTTAGTTGTCACTATTAATGCTTTTGAACCATATCTTTCGGATTTTTCGCCAACCATGTTTAAACAATCTATTCCAAAAATAACTTTTGTTGGTAGATTAAATTCAAACATAGTTTATCCCCATATATATTTTATAGAAGTTTATTAATTTATTTTAATATATGTATATTACTTCATTATTATATAGGGTCGAAATAGTAGTGAATAGATGGAGTGATGTATATGAAGATGTATAGTGCATGGATAATTACCATTGGAAATGAGTTACTTATAGGTAAAATTATAAATACCAATGCCTCATGGCTTGCTAGAAGACTTACATTACTTGGGTATAATGTTAATAGAATAGTAGTTATTCCAGATAATTTAAATGATATAGCTGAAACTTTTAGGGAAGCTGTAAATAAAAATATAGACATAGTTATATCTACTGGTGGGTTAGGACCAACCTTTGATGATAAGACTTCCGAAGGATTAGCCTTAGCATTTAATAAAAAGCTTGTTATAAATGAGGATGCACTCAAAATGGTCAGAGAAAAATACGTGAGAAAGGGATGGAAATTAACAGAATCCAGAATAAAGATGGCTAAATTACCAGAAAATGCTATTCCAATAAAAAATCATACAGGTACAGCTCCCGGAATATTTTTGAAAGTAAATGATACCTATATAATTTCTCTACCTGGTGTACCGGTGGAGATGAAGGTTATGTTCGACTTTGAGGTAATCAATATTTTGAAGAAGAGGGCGTCAAAATACTATTATAGTGAGGCGGAATTGACATGTAAGGGTCTACCCGAATCAGGTATTGCACCTATAGTTAAAGATGTCATGGATAGATTTAGAAATGTTTATATAAAGAGTCATCCTAGATGTAGTGAGCTTGGTCAGCTGATCATAACAATACATGTAACTTCATTCGGTAAAAGTAGGAGTGAGGCCGATAAAAATGTTAGCAAGGCTGTAGCTGAACTTAAAGAATTATTAGGAAAGCTTGGTGGAAAAATATCTTAGGGTGTTAGGATGAAAAAATTAATAAAATATGAGATTATAGGAGTTATTGCAGGAATAATATCTATTGCATCCTTCTTTCTGCCATGGATCTATGTGGAGATATATTTAATTGGAATACAACCATATAATGGTAGAACTATAGCTGCAGCCCATCCCACATTCTATCTATTATATATATCTTTTCTAATATCGGTTCTAGTAATGTATGCTAGAAATAATTTTTACGCTAGAGAAATATATATGTTTAGCTATATTATATGTTCTGTTCTCACTACTATACCTCTATTTGATATATTTTTGATGAATAAGGATATTAAACTAATACTTGGCTATGCATATGATATAGGTATGAGGTTTGCATATTATGGATATGGTTTTTACCTTCCAATTCTATCTTCCATCTTATTCCTATATGCTGCATATATATCTTATAAGGAGATCCCTAAAAGACCTAAGCCAATAAAGAAGAAAGAGGAGAAAAGGGATGTAAAATTGAAGGAGGAGAAGATAGAGAAACAGGTTCCCAGATCCTTGAAGGGACTTATTAGAGAAAAGAAGCTTTTAGAGAGAAAATTAACGAAGCTTGAGGAGAAAAAGAAGAAGATTGGTAAGAAAAAATATAAGGCGTTAAAAAAGAGATATGAGGAGAGACTTAAGAAGCTAGAGGAAAATATTAAAAAATTAAGTAAATAACTTATTTTCCGTTTTTCTTAAATGAATTTAAAACAGATTCATATATCTCTATCAATCCTCTTCTTATATTTTCTTCTTTCTCCAATTTTATTAGTTTCATCCACATAGGTTTAGTCATACTGTTTAAAACATCTCTAACATTCCTTGGAATAGATAATTGTTCATTAATTATAGAATTTAACCAATGAACATATTTCCAATAATTATCCCTAATATTCTGGTCAACTGAAATATCTTTAATAATATCTTCAATAATTTCTGAGGGAGTTCTTAGTGGTAATGGAATTCTATCTTCAGGTTTAGGCATTGGAGAAAAATCTATATGTGGTTCAGTTTGATACCAATATGCTACACTAGATATATCATCTCCTCGATCATTTGCATGACCATGCTCAATCGTAACTTTAATAGACTTTGTAAACGTTATCGGGTCCTCTATATGAAACCTATACATCGAATGATATCCAGTCCAGTCTCTAGAACCCTTTAACGGAAATCCATGGAATATTCCATAAAATTCTCTATTAAATCCCCATGCCGCATTAAAATAGTCCTCTGTACCTGTTCCATGAAGAGAGGGAGGCCATTTTTCTCCATCAACAAATATCATATCGTCTCCCTCACCCCACCATCCAGGTCTAAGACCATGTATACTCATAACGCATCCAACATAATGTCCCTTTCCCTCAGCATATAATATTAAATAATTTTTCTCTCCAGTCAAATTTATTTTAGTCTGCTCTGATTTTACAAGCTCCCTTCTCCACTTCGCATGAAAATATATAGCATTTTCTTCAAGTCTATCATAAAGTTCATAGTCTATATGATAATAGAATGCTCCTATATTTGTATCACATTCATTTACTATCTCTATTTCGGCCATATCCCTAAAGGGCATGGGAAAGTAACAGTTAAATCCCTTATCGGTTGTCATAGTTAAAGGTAACGAGATAAAATGCTTTGCAATTCCATGTCCTATACCGAAGAAATCACCTATAGGGGTATCAATACTAGGCTTATTTTCACCATCCCAATATGCTCTAAACAATATCTTCCTAAGATAATATTTATCTGGGCATGAGATAGTTATCCATATATGTCTAATAGCTCCAGTACCCTTTATCTTCGCCAGAGAAGCAGTGTCTCCAGGCTTTACAACTATAAAATCTCTATTACCTCCAGTTCTATCCCAGCTTGAAACCCTTTTAACCCTACTGTTTCTTAAATATGCTAGAGAAGCCAGTCCTCCAACAATTTTAGGTAGAGACATATATTCACCAAAACTAATATATTTTAAAGTACTAAAATCTTTAATGCTCGGGGTTTACAATGATTTATTCAAGTCATGTAGGAAGTTTTCCAATAGAATATTCCGACAAAAATGTATTAAAAGCATTTGAAGACATGGTTAATATCGGAATCGATATTATACCATATCCACAGCTGAGAGATTTCGTAAAAATGTTTTTAGAACCATTAGCTGAAACAGGATTTCTACATAAATATGGAGATATATATGTATGGAGTGGCAAAAGACTAGATGTTTTACCGAAAAGACTTCCCCGGGAAATATATCTAATTTCAAATATGTATGAAAAATATGGTGGAAAAATTTTGCTTAGAGCACCGGTTACAGGAGCTTTTACACTGGCATCTCAAATATATCTAGATAAAGAAAATACCAGCCTATTTAATTCATTGCTAAAAAATAGGGATATTGTTTTAGAAGATCTTTCAAGATATGTTAAAAACATTATTAATAATCTTGTTAGACTAGGGTATTATTTGATAATCATAGATGAGCCAGTCTTATCAATGATGATTGGGGGAAGAAGAATTCTATTTAATTATAAAGCTTTAGATATAATTGAATACTATAATTTTTTAGCTGAAAAATGTTCTAAGATGATCGGAACACATGTATGTGGAAGGATCTCTCCAAGACTTGCACAGATACTATTAAAAACTTATCTAAACATATTGGATCATGAATATAAGGATAGTCCGGAAAATTTTGAGACATATAGCTTTAAAATGCTTGAGGAAAATGATAAATATATTAGTGTTGGTTGTACATCCTCGAAGAACAGTCGTGTAGAGAGTGTTGAAGAAATATTAAAATATATTGATAAAGCCTATAAACTATATGGTGAAAGATTATATATAGTTAAGGGAGATTGCGGATTTCGTGGATTAAAGGGAGTTCCCAATGCATATAATATATCGATAAATAAGCTTAGAAATCTTGTATCAGCTTTAAAATCATTCAACCCTAATCCTCAAACGTGATCTACCCTGAATTTTCTCAATAACATATCTATATAAAATATATATTGTCCAGAAGGGAGTTATATCTATTCCTGGAACTAAGTCTATTGCAGCGAGTATAAATACCCATGGGTTTAATTCGTTTAAGACTATACATATTAACGCTGCTGTAAATACGTCTAAAATTGTCTCCAGTAATTGATTTAATAATCCAAGTAAATCTATTGCATCATTAATTATAGCTAATGACAATAGTATTAAATATTTTCTCTCAACTTGGCTTGACAATTTATATCACCACATTTAAATAAAATCATATTACTAAAATAATGGGGAACAATATTGATAAAGATTTCTTGGAATGATATAGTTAAGGCTGTTAGAAAAATAGTTGAAATATTAAATGGCTTTCATCCAGATATTGTTATAGGTATAGGTAGGTCTGGGATAATACCTGCAGTACTTTTAAGTAAAAAATATAGATGTAGGCTTGAAATACTAGATATAAGAAAATATTCTGATGAGAAGCCTCCCAGAAAAATATATAGAAAACCTGTAGTTTTAAAGAGTATTTGCGGCCTGTTAAAAGGCAATATACTAATTGTAGATGATCTTGTAAGAACAGGTGAGACGATAAATACTGCAATAAACATTGTAAAAATTCTTGGAGATAATATTAGTATAAAGACAGCAACTATTGTAAAAAAGACTGAATGTAAATTTAATATAGATGCCTATTACATTGAGACTGACGAATGTCCTATATTTCCATGGGATCTAATCTAGACTTGTAAGCTTTTTAACCTCCTCCTCATTTAAATTCTTTACAACCTCTATCAATAATCTTATAGCATTTTCAAGATCATCTATATGAAATACACCTACATGTGAATGTATATGTCTTGTGGGTACGCCTATGACGATGCTCGGTCTACCAGACTTATATAAATGGAATCTACCAGCATCTGTACCACCTCTAGCCACGATAGATAATTGATATGGAATCTTATTCTCTTCGGCAATCCTTATAATAAATTCCTTTAGTCTCTGATTGGGTATCATTGACGCATCAAATGTAAGTATTGAGGGACCCTTTCCAAGCTTTGAAGGCGCCTGCGATGGAGTTATGCCAGGGACGTCTCCAGCTATATCTACTTCTGCAACAATCGCTACATCATGATCTACTACCCATGAGGTTGTTGCTGCACCTCTTAAACCAACCTCCTCTTGTACGGTCATCCCACTATATAGAGTGTTTGGATGCTCTACATTATTTTCCTTTAGATATCGTAAGACTTCGGCAGAGATAAATGCTCCAAGTCTATCATCAAATGCCTTACCGAAAAAAGTTTTTTCTAATGCCGTTTTTGTAAAGGGAGACCATGGAGCAATCGGATCTCCTATTCTTACTCCAAGCTTTTCTACCTCTTTTTTATCGGTAGCACCTACGTCTATAAACATTCTATCTCTTTTAATTACCTTTCCTCTCTCCTCTTCTTTTAATAGATGAGGAGGTTTACATGCTATTACCCCATGAACGTATCCATTTCTAGTCTTTATAACTACTCTCTGACCCAATAATACCTGGTCAAACCATCCTCCCAGAGTTGTAAATGTAATATATCCCTTTTCATTTATACTTGTAACTATAAAGCCTACCTCATCTACATGTCCAGCAATCAATATCTTCGGTCTCTCCGAACTACCTTTTCTTACACCTATAAGTGAACCTAAATTATCTACTAATATGTTATCAGCATATGGTTTAATATAGTCTCTAAACATCTTTAAGACTTCCCTCTCAAATCCTGAGGGACCGAATGCTTCACAAACCTTTTTTAGAAACTCAAGTTGACTTTCACCAATCTTATATGTCATAGTCTCACAATAATGAGTATAATATAAATTTATATTAAAGCTTTACCAATTTGATTAGCAATATAAAAATATAATTGATCAATGGCATGGTAAAGTTATATATATATATTGGTACAAGACCTTATCGGGCTAATTGCCAGATGAGGGCTAGAATATGGGCTAAGTTTATGAAAGAAATTATATCTAAATATAGCTCTTATTCATTCCCTCGAATAAGTTTCATATTTATTTTATATACGTTCTCTAGAAAATTATATAATATTCAATAAATTTATGTATAACTTATACTCCAGTAAAAAGTTGTTAAATCTATGCAAAGATATTATCGGGACACCGTTATATATTTTCATAGGGGCCTCGAAGGACGTTACTATTATAGGAATATTATACTTGATATTTCTATTATCTAGACGAGGGCCTCCAATATATTTTATATAATATTTTGCCTTTAGCAAATGTTTTTCAACTATTTTTACAGCCATCGATGGAGTTAGATGTCTCCATTTCTTACACTCTATAATTAATCTTTCATCCAATTTTTCAGCTAATAAATCTATCTCAAACCTTTTGTCATCATATTTAAATCTAAAATTTTTAACAATGTTATATCCATGTTTTTTCAAAATTTCTCCTACTATATCCTCCATATCTCTCCATCCAAGGTTTAATAATACAGTTTCCAGTGAAACTCCATTTTTCATTAAGCTAATTGTAAATGTGAGTTTATCTTTTAAAATAACTTTATTTTTATCTACTAATATACCATTAAGCTTCTTTAACTCATCTACAAGTCTTCTTTTATCAATATCTGTTTCTTCAACAATATTATCTATGCTACATTCTTTCTTATCCCTAATTTTCTCTAAAAGAACTTTATAGAGAAATTGTTTTAACATAGAAATCTAAACAAATTTTGAATTTATACTTCTCCTTCGAATTCACTTCTAAGTGTAGCCCAGATAGGATACTTTATCTTCATTTCAACCTCTATTTTATGTTTACCTCTCTCTATCTCCTTGTCCAATGATATAATGAATTCAATTATATCTCCATATTCAGAATAAATATCCATATTTTCTCCAACTGTTATACTTTGTCCAGCCAATTTTGCAGTAGTATATTTTGTCACATCTATTCCATCTAAAAGTATCTTACCATCAATTGTTGCAGAGCCACTTGCATAATTATTCATTAATTTAAATGAAATAGTTTTATCATCAACTCTACTTAAGCTATTCTCAACATATTTCAGAGACATATTTAAATTGTTGAAAAATAGATTAAAAAATTTATTCCATTTCCTCTACAGCCAGCGCTTCAATACCTTCTAAATCCAATTTCTCAATATCTTCGACTTGAAAATATATTATCCATCCTCTACTAAATTTTATATATTTCCTACCATTACTCTCCTCAATATTATATTCTAAAATTATTTTAGTAGGTATATTCTGAAGACCTTTATCACCTATAAATTTAACAAGTTTTCCAGCAACTTTCTTCCACTCATTTATACTCAGATCTTTATCATATTTTTTACCAAGAGTAGCATAAAATGCTTTTCTAAGCTGATATAATGCACCTCTACCACTTGGAGATATACGTGATTGAATAATTCTCTCAGAAGGAATCTTCTTAAGATCTTCGATTTTATCTTGGATAACGGAAATTCTTCTCTCAAGAATTTTAACTATTTCACTCATTTATTCACCATAATAATATTATTTAATAAAGAGATTTATATATTTGTTTTAATTTCATTTAAAATGTATTGTTCAATTATTCTATTAGTTCTAATGAGCCTATACTCTTAAACTTATAAGATAGTATAGAATATAGTTGAGGCGAAATATATACTGGACCATAGGATTCAATCGAATCTATAACTTCTTCAGCCATCTGAGGATCAATATCCTTTTCAAAGCTAAGCTTACCAAAACTTTTAATTACAACTTTTTTACCAAACCTATA
>CAZKAY010000063.1:0-10398 GCA_964550975.1 uncultured Thermoproteales archaeon
GGATGTAAAAATATAGTTATAAGTATACATAGTAAGGCCAATATAACCTCGGGTAAAATCATATATATGGATACATCTTTTATCTTTTTATTATTTGATGAAGATTTTTTAAATATAATTCGCTCTAAAAGCCATGAATAATAGCCTGCAGCTATGATACTATTTACAATAAATATTACTGTAGTTATAAACAGAATATTATCTCTGACACTAAGGCCGGCAGATATTATAAAGAATTTGCTCCAAAAACCGCTTAAAGGAGGCATTCCAGCCAGATTTAATAATCCTATAGAGAAGGAAGTTGATGAAAAAGGCATTTTTAATCCAATTCCCTCAAGTTTATCTATTAATCTTGTCTTCAATTCATGTATAAATGATCCAGCTGTAAGGAATAGCAGGCCCTTTCCAATAGCATGATTGAGTATGTGTAGAAGCGATCCGAGTAGAGCTAATCCAGCGAATCCGGACATATTGCTATAATTATATAATATATAGGTAGCTATACCTAACCCAGTTATAATATAACCTATATTTGCTATACTTGAATATGCTAGAAATCTCTTTATATCATTCTGAGTTATAACAGCTATATTAGCTATAGTCATTGTAATTATTCCGAAAAACAGTAAAATTAAACCATATCCAAAGTTTGTTGGCAGAAATACCTTAAATAATGTTCTGATTATAACATATATTGCTGTTTTTATAACTACTCCGGATAGCATTGCACTTATTGAGCTGGGTGCAGCTGGATGTGCATCTGGAAGCCATGTATGGAATGGTACTATAGCTGCAGTTACGCCAAATCCGGATAACATTATTGCAATTATAAAGTACAGTGTATGCGGGGAAATAGTTCCTACCGAGGATAGGATTATTTTGGAGAGTTCATCAAAACATAGGGTTCCTGTAATTCCATAGAGTAGAGAGATACTGTAGAGTGCTAATAGCGAGCCGGTTGTACTCATAATTAAATATTTTAATCCAGCTTCAACGGCTTCCCAATGGTATTTTCTAAATGAGACTAAGGTGTATGATGCTATACACATGAATTCCCAGAAAACATATAATGTGAAGAAATCGTTTGAAAAAGTTACTCCAACCATTCCACCTACAAGTATCAGTAATAATACATAGTATTCGTCAAGCCCTGTTTCCCTTTCCATATATTTTATAGAGTATAGTGAGACCATTAATCCTAGAAAACAGAATATAAGTGACATATATATGCTGAAATAATCTACCATTAGACTTGATTCGAAATATATATTCATTGGAATTATACGATATATCGTTGGAAGTTTTTCATATAAAGCTGTATAGAATAACAATATAGTTGAAACTAAAAATAATATAAATACATATATTTCTCTAATCTTCTTTAATCCTATTTTTTTGCCCAGAAATCCGAGTAACGGAACTATTAGGCTTCCACCTATAAGCAACCCTAGAGATAGAATTGGATATAAGACTACCATCTTAACCGCCTCAATTTACCTGTATCAAGGGATTTATAATGTCTATATACATTTATCAAGATGGCTATAGCTATGGCCGCTACACAAGCTCCAATTGCAATTGAGATAATAGTCATAGACTGTGAAAGTGGATCGATATAAACTTCCCCGTTTTTTTCACGTAAACCCATAACTAAAATATTTAGATTTACACCTATTGTTAATATCTCCATCCCAATAATTATTTTCAATAAATTTCTTTTAGCTGCAATACCATATATTCCTATAATAATCAGTATTAAAGCTATATTTGCAAGAAATATTTCTTCAACCACCTTTCTCCACCTCCTCTTCCGACTTCTCAGATCTAAATAATGCTGCAATTGAAATTGCAGCCGCAAATAACATGAAAGCCTGTATTACTATGTCCATCCCACGATATACCCATAGAAAATATGGTTTATCCTCAAATTTTTCTTCCGCACTATATCCTATAAGAGTTATTCTAAATACGTCTGGATTAAATATTAATATGTATAATAATATGATGATTAACAAAGTTCTCGACAATAATTCTTCTAGCCTAATCTTTCCTCACCTCTTCTCTTCTTGCTGTATGCATAAAGGCTAAAAGTAGAACTGTTATACCTCCAGCATACACAGAGAGTTGAAATACGGCTACATATGGTGCTCCAATTAGATAGAAAACTATTGATATAAGAATATTCAATATCATAAATGTCAATATTACTTTTAATAAATCCTTTATTTCTATACATATTACTGCGAAAATTATTGCAAGAATCGAGAAGATATATATAGTAGTCATATATTCACCTTACAAACAATTTTTCTTTTTCAAAAGCTATATTTTCAAAAACTTTTGTTAATTTGATGGCCTTTGTAGGACAGCTTTCAGCGCATTGTTCACAATATATACATCTATATATCATAAATACTGGTCTCTTCCCCCTCTCATCCTCTATTATATTGATGGCCTTTACAGGACAAACTCTGGAACATATTTGACATCCAATACATTTATCTCTATAGAACTCTATCCTACCCCTATATCCATCAGGCAAATGGACTTTATCTTTTTCTTTAAATGGATAAAGTATTGTAGCCCGTTTTCTAAATAAATTTCTATATACTTCGCCAACCATTACTCCAGGTTTTTTCATTAATATATCACCCTAACTATAAGTAATTGAATTAAAGATAAGGGTATAAAATATTTCCATGAGATAGATAATACTTGATCTATTCTAAGTCTAGCAAATATGGCTCTAATAGTTGTTAAAATCAATAATATGAATATCGATTTAACTATAAAGTAAATTGTATAGAATAGTGTTTCCAATCCCGGTATTACTGGACCTAAGGGTCCCCCGAGAAATAATGTTGCTCCCAATCCAGCTATAAATAATGTTTCAATATCTCTTCCAAACCTAAATAGAGCTAGTTTTTTACCAGAATATTCTACGATCCATCCAGCAACTATTTCTTGTTCAGCTTCAGGTATATCGAATGGAATTCTTTCAAGTTCGGCTTGTCCTGTAATTAAAAATATTATAAATGCAATTATATTTGGTGTAAATATGTACCAAATATTTTTTTGAGCTGAAACTATTTCGGAAAGCGTTATCGAGTTTGATGAAATAGCTATGCTAATTAATGAGAGCATGAATGGTATTTCATATCCAAGTAGCTGGAGTATAGCTCTTTCCGCTCCTATTGTTGCAAATCTACTTGTAGATGCTTCACCTGAAACATAGACAACTATAGATATAATTGTAAGCATTGCAACTAAAAATATTAGGTCTCCTTTAAACGATATTATTCCATGTATACTTGTTATCGGAAGATTTAATGTTATAAGAAGTGATAAGGAGAAAAATATTATTGGCATCATGGTAAACAATATTTTATCTGCAGCCTCTGGAACAATATCTTCCTTAGATAAAAGTTTTATAAAATCTGCTAGGGGTTGAAGTATTCCATGAGGACCAGCATATAAGGGTCCAACCCTATTCTGAAGTTTTGCATAAAACTTTCTATCAATCCATTCATAAAATAGTGATAATAATCCTATGAATATGAATCCGGGAAATACAATAATTTCAATAAACTTTAAAAGTATTTCAATCATGTCTCTCAAACCTCTTATTAGAATATCTTACCAATTCATCATAACTCCAAATCCATCTTCTATTCTTCTCAATATCTATAAATAATACTCTGCCAGTACAGCATATACATGGATCTATGGATCCAAATATTATAGGTATATCTGCAATATATACTTCATAGTCTCCTCTAGATGTAAGCATTTTAGCTGTTGCCGGAATATTTGCAAGAGTAGGTGTACGAACCTTATATCTATATGGCTTTATACCTCCATCAGATATCACATAATGTAATAATTCTCCTCTAGGGGCTTCGACTCTACTTATAGACTCACCTTTCGGAGGTCTAATAATTATAGGCATTCTCAATTTAAAGGATCCGGAGGGAAGATGGTCTAAACAATATCTAATCATATTTATAGATTCAAGTACTTCATCTATTCTAACCAATATTCTAGCGTAGACATCACATGTATCATATGTTATTACATTAAATGGGACTTCGTCATGTACTCCATATGGGTCATCTGCACGTATATCATGCTTTATTCCAGAAGCTCTTAAAACTGGTCCAACAGCATATAGATTTACAGCTTCACTTGGTTTAAGTATACCTACATTTTGCGTCCTCATTAACACTGTGGGCTCTTCATTTACAAGCTTCTTATAATACTTCGTTCTTTTCTCAAGAAAATCTAAATTTTTTCTTATTTTTTCTATAATTGTAGGTGTAATGTCTCTTCTAACTCCACCAATAGTATTATATGAGGTTATAACCCTATTCCCGGTCATTAATTCGATTAAGTCTAAAACTTTTTCACGGTCTCTCCAAACATACATAAAAAATGTATCAAATCCTATTTGATGTGCAGCTAATCCAAGCCAGAGTAGGTGGCTATGTATTCTACCCATTTCCTCATTTATCAGCCTCAGATAATTTCCTCTAGGTGGAGGTTCTTTGCCCAATAATTGTTCAATGTTCTGACAATAACATGTTGTATGTGCAGCATTACATATACCGCATATTCTTTCGGCAAGATATATTCCCTGTAAATATGTTCTATACTCCATTGCCTTTTCAATTCCACGATGAGTATAGCTTATATTTATATCTACACCTACAACTTTCTCTCCCTCAACATTAAATTTCATTAACAATGGTTCTGGATGAACTGGATGCTGTGGTCCAATCGGTATTATAAATCCCATAAAGTCACCTCAATGGTTCTGGATGCTTCACCTCATAATCCTTTTTTAAGGGATGTATTCCATCAGGCCAATCTTCTGGAAGAATAACTCTCTTAGATAGATTTGGATTGCCTTTAAAAACTATACCGAGAAGATCATGTATTTCTCTTTCATATAAATCTACTCCTGGAGAAATATCATATAGACTATCTATTTCAGCTTTATCTTTAGGAATCCTACATTTAACTCCAACCGATATACCATAACCAATTAGGGTGAGTATTTCAAAATATTCCTTCATATCTGTTCCACTAATTGCTTCAATAAACTGGAAATTTAAATCATTTAAAATATATTTTATAATTTCTTTATAATTTTCAGGCGAGGTCTCTATAATAATTCTCCTCTTCATAGGTATGCTTATATTGATAATCTTATCTCCAAATCTATTTTTTATCTTATCTACAATATCCTGTTCAGACATATCTATCCCTTCATAATTTTCTGGACAAGTATATTTACAGCCTGTATTACTGCTTCAGGTTTAACAGGGCATCCAGATATATATGCATCTACAGGTAATACCTTATCTAGTCCTTCATATACATTATAACAGTTCCAGAAGGATGATCCACTTACAGCACACGTACCTGCGGCAACAACAAACTTTGGTTCAGGCATCTGATTATATATTCTTATAAGTCTATCTCTAACTTGTCTAGTAACCGGACCCGTTACAATAAGTATATCTGCATGTCTAGGACTACCCTTTAAAAGCACCCCAAATCTCTCTAAATCAAATCTAGGTGTTAATGCGGCAACAACTTCTATATCGCATGCGTTACACGCACCTGTATTCATAAATAGTATCCATGGACTTCTACCTCTAGCCCATCTAATAATTCTTTCAGTAATCATAACTTTATCTCCCTCATCAAAACATATAATGTAAAGACTGCGATTAATATATAGCTGGATACAAGTCCAATGAAGATCATTTTATAGGGTTGGAAGAACTCTATTCTCATCGAGAATGCTATTAATAATGCAACTATATCAAATATAAGGAAGAGTACCGCATATTTAAAGAAAATTATTTTCATCGGGACCTTTTCAGGTGGAAAATATTCTCCACAAGCATATGGAGAAACTTTATCCTTATTCGGTTTAAACGGGGGGGCTATTTTTTTACCAATATAATATATAGATAATGCAGTTAAAAGTGAGAGAATAAATATGAATTCAGGTGAGAGGAGGATATCAAATATATTCATATAACCCCCCAAATATCTATTCAAATATGCTATATAAACTTTCCTTAAGTAAAATTAAAATAATAAATATTGTGAATATAAATTCAATATATTACATAATATTTAATAAAAAACTAAATATTTTACATAGTAATAATAAAATATTTGAGTGAAATATAAAATATTGTTAAAGTGAAGTGAATTATATGAATAACTTAAAGTTATTTTTTATTATAGATAACAGGAGCTATATACCTAAATACATTGCATCCTGGGGATTATCAATTCTAATCAAAATAAATTCTAAAGGAATATTATTTGATGTAAGTGGAGACTATATTGCATGGCGACATAATTTTAATAGATTTGGCTTAAAGAAAAATGATATAGATATAATATTTATAAGTCATTGGCATGGAGACCACTGTGGCGCACTCCCCAACGTATTAAGATATTTAAATATTAGTGATATTCCAATATACGTTCCATCTTATAGCTCTATGGTTAGAGAGATATCAAATCTTGGTGGAAAACCAGTTATATGTAGTAAGCCTACAAGAATAGATGAAAATATATATTCTACTGGAAATATGGGTAGACTTATAAGTGAACATGCCTTAGCCATAAACATTGTTGATAAAGGTTTAATAGTATTTGTAGGCTGTTCACATCCAGGTGTATTAAATTTGGTTAAAAAATCTATGGAGGTATTTAACACAGATAAGGTTTATGGTGTTTTAGGAGGATTTCATCTATCTGGATATAATAATGGATTGGAAGTGGCTAAAAGGTTTAAGGAAATGGGTTTAAAATACATAGCGCCTACACATTGTACTGGAGATGATTTTAGAAACGCTGTTAAAGTAATTTTTGGTCAGAATTTCTTAAATACTGGAAGTGGATTTACAATTACTCTTTAATCTATCGACTATTTTATTAACTTTTTTCTTTAAATCCTCTATCGTCGAATTATTTAATATAAATATATCTGCCATCTTCATACAGTCAAGTATCCTAAGTCCGTATTTAGGCGAATTAAATCCAAGCTCGATATCATCTATTTTAATAAATTCACTCCATGTCTTCGGATCTCCCTTCCTCTTCCTCTTTAATATTCTTTTAAAACGTTCAGTTCTACTCCTATTCCAATCTTTATTTACGTCAACTGCTATTAAGATAAAGTTTTTACCTAATTTTTCTCTTAGATATTCTATTTCACCGGGATTTCTTATACCATCTATAATCCCATCTTTATTTAATTCCTTTAATGCAAATTCCGCTAAAATGCCATTATGATATTTTTTCCTTAAAAGGTTTCCAATTCTCTGAAAATTTTCTCTACTTAATTCTAATCCCTTTCTTCTAATCTCTCTTTCTACGAAATCACTTAGTCTGACAATCTTATATCCAAGTTTCTTTGATAAAAACTTTACAACCAGTTTTTTACCGCTACCTATTGGTCCAGTAACACCGATAATCATACAATTATATCTATAGTGGAACGAAAATATATTGTTATTCATTATTTAATTAAATTCCTGAATTAATTTTAAATACATGTAGTAATATTAATTGAATGATATTTATGAGGAAGGGAAGAAATGTTTTGGTTCAAGTTCGTTTGCCAATTAAAGTTGTTGAGAAGATGGATAGATTGATTGAGTTAGGCTACTATAATTCGAGGTCGGAGGTTATTGCAGATCTAATTCGACGAATAGATGAGGAATTATTTGGAGATAAAATAGCTTTATTTATAGAGGATTATTTAAATGGTAGGGTTAAACATGAATATAATTCAAAGCTTCGTGTAAAAATTGATGTAGAAAATGCTAGGAAGAGGTTTAAAGAACTTTTTGGAACAGATGAGGTTTCTAAGATTTTGGATAAGGTTAGAGGTAGGTCTCTGTGATCGCATTAGATACAGATGTGGCTGCAATATATTTTATCTTTACATGGGATAAGAGATACAATATTGTATGTAAACTTATTGAATCGAATATTGAAAAGGCATTAACAATCTATAATGTTCTCGAATTAACCGGGTTGATGGCTCTTGCTCAAGGAGGTGTAAAGGCAACTGAATTATTTAAAATAATACATAGGAGAGGTGATTTTAAAATATTGTATTGGAAAAAATATCCGCAACTACAGTCAGTTTTCGTATCAAGAATACTAGACTATATTGGGCGGGGATTAAGTTTAGGCGATGCTATAACTGTATGGTTTATTGAGGAACATAATATTGATACATTTATAACATATAATAAGAAACATTTTATGAATAGAGTTTTAGCAAATGTTATGACTCCAGAAGAATATCTAAAGTCTATGGGGATTTTTTGAAAATTATATTTAAGCCAGTTTTCTTCGACTCTCTTGGAGCAAAATCTTCATGCACATTTATTCAGACCTCAGATATCCGTATTTTAATAGATCCGGGTATAGCTATAATGCATTCAAGTTATCCTGCTCCGCTTGAGTTAAAACGAAGATGGGTTGAGGAGGGTAAAAGCCTCATAAAAAATTTTGCTAGAAATGTCGATATAATAGTTGTTACGCATTATCATTATGACCACTTTATGCATGATATAGAAATATATAGAGGTAAAAAAGTTTTTATCAAGAATCCAAACGAATACATCAATGATTCTCAGAGAAATAGGGCTATAAAATTCTTCCAATATATATGTAATATATATGGATATAAACTTGAGGATTTAATGGAAAATCCTATTGAAAAAGATTATCCAGATCCTCTCAAAGATATTCCGATAGCTTCTGGCAAGGATTTTGGAGAATATAATGATAGGAGAAGAGAGTTGTTGGAGAAGGGTTATAAATGGTTTTATAAACGTGTGGAGAAGTGGATTAAATATAGACGTATACCCGAGTTAAAGACAAATGATATAGAATTTTATTTCGCTGAGAATAGGTCTTTTAGATTTGGTGAAACAGTTTTAAGATTTTCAAAACCATTTTTCCATGGAATAGAGTTTTCACGTGTAGGATGGGTATATTCAGTGGTAGTTGAATATAGGGGATATAAGCTTCTCTATACAAGTGATTTAAATGGACCTATAATAGAAGACTATGCTGAATGGATTATAAAGGAGAATCCAGATATACTTATATTAGATGGACCAATGACCTATATGCTTGGATATACATTAAACCTAATAAACTTTGAAAGAACGATAAAAAATGCATTAAATATAGTTAAAAATATTCGTGGAAAAACAATAATATATGATCATCATCTACCCAGAGAACCGAAATTTAGAGAGAGAACTAAAATAATATGGGAGACTGGTAAAAGACTTGGAAAAAGCGTTGTGACAGCTGCAGAATATCTAGGTAAAACTCCAGTAATCTTCACTATAAATAAATGAGAAGCCTGATGGTAAATTCATTTATATCTCTCCTTCATCTCCAATATAGAGCATCCAATACATTCTATACCTTCTCTCCAACCATTGCGAGCATTATAATAGAGCAATATTTTTTCATTTTCTATAAACTTTGCATCTAACTGATATACTAAAGCCTTTTTCCATCCTCTTCCAGGCTTTATTATAGGATTATATGGAGCGTCAATCCATTCTATACCGTCGAGTGATGCAAGTAAACATATTGCTGACCTACTTCTACCATATCTATCCTTATAAATACCATTATTAAACCCTATATATTCGCCACGCCATTTATAAACCTTTAAAGCACCTGCCCCAAAATTTCTATAAGGTATACTTGGATTAGGTTTAAGTATCGGTTTACCGTGACGTTTATAGGGGCCATAGATGTCTTCAGCCTCAGCAAAACTTATATATTTAGGTTCTTCATATCCACAGTCCTCCAGCCATATAGTTCCACCCGAATAGTAGAAACGATAAATATTATCTATCTTAATTAGACATGGGTTTCTAACCTGCTTACATCTACCCTCAATTTCCCAAGATAATTCTGGCTTTAACAAAACATGCTCTCTAGACCAGCTCATCAAATCCACACTTTCTCTCAAACATATTTCTGTATATGAATTAGCACCATACTTTGTATAGAAAAGATACCATACATCATTCTCCCTATAAATGTAAGATAAACCTCCCTTAAAGGGTAAAGCCTCCAAGTATCTCCAATGTATACCATCCTGTGACTTCAAATGATATATTTTGCCCTTAGACCAGGCAAACATATGCCAGTACTCGTCATATTCTCCTGGAAGAATAACCTGTGGATCACCTATCACACTTCCAGGTACAATTTCTCCGGGAGGCTTTATTAAAGGATTTTCCTTTAAATCAACCCATCTCTCAGCCCTCCAATCGGGGAAAAATACCTTCATTTTAACACCATATAAACTTTAATCTAAAT
>CAZKAY010000063.1:10408-11481 GCA_964550975.1 uncultured Thermoproteales archaeon
ATCATATTTATTTAATATATGAAGCTTATATGTCAGAGAGACTTGCTATTAATGGGATGAACCTGTTAGAAAAAACTTTTTGTAGAATTATGTTTAATAGGGAGAGGATGAAGGCTGTTTAAGACTTAGGAAGAAATTATTAGCTATATGTTATGTAGATATGTTTATATGTAGATATTACTATATATTTATGGTGATTTATTTGAAATATACTACTATTAGGATTTCTATTGAGGATAGGGAGAGGCTTAGGAGGCTGGCTAAACTTACTGGTCATGATAGTCTAGCTGCTGCATTGAGATATGCTTTAGATATAGCTGAGAAAAGTATTGAGAGAAAGAAGGGTGATGTTAAAAAAGTTTTCAAGTCTTTAAAATATGCTAAAAATATTGGGAGAACTGATGCTACTCTTGTCGATAAATATCTATATGGTGAACATAGTGACAGTTATTGTTGATACTGGAATTATCTTCGCCTTCTATAGTTTGGGAGATAAGTATCATTATGATTCTCTTGGATTAATTGCTCATCTTATAGAGGGTAAATGGGGTAAACCATTTATAACTAATCATATATTGGACGAATCTCTCAATATACTTAAATATAGGATTGGTTGGAGAACCGCAGAAGCATTTCTTGAAACATTTATTGATTCAAATCTTCTTCAAATAATCTATACTGATAGTGATTTAGAACATGATTCTATCAACATTTTTAGAAGAAATATTGATAGGAGAGGACTTAGCTATACTGATGTAGTTACAATAACATGTATAAATATATTTAAAATAAATTTCCTCATATCCTATGATATACGTTCATTTAAAGGATTTGTAAAAAACATTATTGGTCCACATTACTGGGAGACTTTATCTAGAGAGGAGAGGCAGAGAATTCTAGATATAGTGAGGAAAATATAGCTATAAATATCTAAAATAATAATATTCTATTGTGAGATTATATGTGTGATACTATTGTTGCTTTAGCTAATTCTACTACTGATGGCTGTGTATTGTTCGGTAAGAATAGTGATAGAGAGCCTAATGAGGTTCAGATTTTAGAATATTATCCTC
>CAZKAY010000064.1:0-11368 GCA_964550975.1 uncultured Thermoproteales archaeon
TAGGCATAAATTAATATAAGCGAACCCCTCCCAAAACATTTTGGACGGTCTCTACTAAAGCAAAAAATTTAAATTTTACTTTGTCATCCTACCAATGTAATGCTAAATGATTAGTGTGATAAAGCATGCCAATACGTGATCCAGAAAAATTACAAATCGCTTTAAATAAAGTTTTTAAAGTAAAAATTTGTAGAAAATGTGGGGCCCATAATCCCTTGAATGCTGAGAAATGTAGAAGATGTAAAAGTAAGAATTTAAGATTAAAACGGTATAGAAAATGATTGACAAGAGATATAGCTAATACGTATATTTATCTAGCTGCTAATGCTATTCTTTCTATTTCTTCTTTCTTTCGTATAGCATAAGACGCGCTATTATTTTCTGCCGCTAATATTATTTCATCAGCCAGGCTTTCTTCAATAGTTTTTGGGTTGTTAAAAGATGCTGCACGTGCCCCATCAGCTATAAATCTTAGGGCTAAATCTACTCTGCGTTGAGGAGCTACGTCGACAGATACATGATATAGTATTCCACCATATGCTATTCGAGTAGTTTCTTCCCTGGGTGCGGCGTTTTCTATAGCTCTTATTAATACTTGAATAGGATTTTCCCCTGTCTTTAAGCAAATTATCTCAAATGCTTTCATAACAATGTTAATAGCAAGATGTTTTTTACCTGCATTTTTCCCAGGTCTCATCATCTGATTGATTAATCGTTCAACGGTCGATACATTAGATTTCCCAAAGCGTCTATGTTCGTGTCTTCCATGACTATGTGGCACAAAGACCGGTTTTAATGAAATATATTCTTTTAATCCAGGATCTTTAATATCAATATTCGTACAAGACCATTTTCCAAATATTTTTATTTCTTTTCCATCCATAGTTTTTGTAATTATATCTTTTTCTGAAATATATCTCACCTCTAAATCGTAAATAAGTATAAGTTATATTTCTATTTTAATAAAGTTTTCTCATAAAGATATATGCCATCTAATATACCGGGTCCGCGGCCTTCTCTCCCATGAGGACATAGTCTATCCTTTCCTCTTAGTCGTGTAGCTAAATGAATGTTACCTGCAGTTTGTCCTACAGCATAGGGGTCTATTCCCTCTATAATGATATCATCACCTTTCACAATAACCTTTGTATTACCTATAATTTTTGCTATCCTGGTGTCTTTTTTACCCATGAAATTTTTAATATAAACATAGTTATCTTTAACTTCAACAGACATTGGAAAATGAGCATAAACTATCTTCATTTTGTATCTATATCCATATAATACTCCATTAATTAAATTCTTTATTACAGCAGCAATTGTCTTAACAATAGCATACTCCCTTTTTCTAACCCTAAATGATTCTATTATGATTTTTCTATCCTGTAAAAATATGAGTATTTTCTTTATATTTGAAAAATCTCGACTTATGGTTCCTTTAGGACCCCTTATATATACTTTTTTATTTTCAATTTTTACTGAGACATTCTCAGGAATTTCTATGGTTTCTGTAATTTTTAATAATCTCATATTTCTCCCTCTATATTATAAGCCGGGGGTGGGATTTGAACCCACGTAAAAGCGAGTTACTGTAGATCTCCTGCAGCTCGCCGCCTTGGACCTCTCGGCCACCCCGGCTCATCAATAAAATAGATCATCGATTTATAAAAACTTTTCTTTAAAATATTTCCATAAAGTTGTGTCGACTTAAATGCATCAAGCTATAATCAAAATCCATGCCATATAGACCCAAATCATTACACAACTAACAGATACATTAATCCTGAAAATATTTTGGGCGGTCTCGCTTTAGTAAGTGTTGTGATCAACTCAAAAGTTTATTAGAATTTCGGTCTCTATAATACTATGTAATTCAGCATTTATAAACTAGCAGAAATGGTTATCTCTAAAAGGTGGTTAAGTTGATAACACTAGTTAATCAAAATGAATAGATTTCTATTCAATAAAAATCTATAAAGTAGATAGATTCTTATCCTATGTTTTTTCACTACTTTTTTGTGGAAAAGAGTGGTGTAGAAAAATATGTTTTACAACAGTTTCGTATAAGTAGGAAATTGTTTTCAAAATATATTGATAGTCTTGACAAATAATAGATTTCTATATAAATTATTCAAAATTATAGAAATACGCCCCGGCCGGGATTTGAACCCGGGTCGTCGGCTCGACAGGCCGGTATACTAGACCTGGCTATACGACCGGGGCTTTCCTTTCTTTATATTTTTTATTTTAGTTCCTTTTATTTTTTTCTATACATTTGTTTAACTCCACTACGACATGAATTATTTAAAATAGAAAAGTTTATAATTTTTGATGCGTATGGGATTAAGGGTGAATATATGCCCAGACCATCTCAGAGATCTCAAGAAAGAATAAAGCGCGTAAGAACTCCAGGAGGACGTTTAGTAATTCACTATCTTAATAAAAGAAAACAGGGACCAAAATGTGCATTGTGTAAGAGAAAATTACCTGGTTTTTCTATTAGCAAGAAAAAGGATCATAAGCCTCCAAATAGAATATATGGAGGATATCTGTGTTCCACTTGTTTAAGACAAGTATTTAAAAAAACGCTTCATGCTTTATTCTCATAATTTTTTCTAAAATTATTTCTTCTACTATTATTCTATACATAAGAGAAACATAAAATTTATAATAGAAAACTTATTTTATTGAATTAATAGCGGGGGTGCCCGAGCAAGGCCAAAGGGGCGGGGCTTAGGATCTAAATATGAGGTACCCCGTGGCGTAGGCCTACGCGGGTTCAAGTCCCGCCCCCCGCATTAAATGAAGTTAAATTTGCAATCGAGTAAACCTTTTCTCCGATAAATAGGTCCTTAATGCGAGTGAAGGTATTTTATCTAGAAACTGATAATAACTAAGAATGCGTCCCAAGTATCTTAAAATCGGAGGAGTTGAAAAACAGTTTATGCATCGCGCAGGTTTATTTTCTAATAAAGAGAAGCACTTATTACAATAAGAAAAGTCCACTGTTAGTTCAAGATACTTAATAGCCTTTTTATATATTATATTCAAAAAAGTTCTAAATTCGTTATATGATGGCCTGGCTTTTAGAAGTATGTTTAATATATCCCCGCCAGGTATATGGTTCTGAAATATTTCTGCATAGTTGACTAAATCTTTTAAAGAGGTGTGTTCTTTATGCGAAAATGAAGTAGCTATATTTACATCAGTTGATTTTCTATATACATTGTTAAGAACTTTCATAAAACTTGGTAAGCACAAAGATTCATATACATTTACATCGGGTATTATTGATGAAAAAGTGATATTAAAATTATATTCGTTACTTATATCCTTTAAAATCGAATTTAGCTGATAAATTATCTTTTTAAAGAGATATTTTCTATTTTCTATAAATAAGAGATTTAACCCATAGAGAGAAATCGTATATGAAGTCTTAATCTTATTATGGTTGTATTTAAATGTATTCTTCTGGTATTCTTCTAAGAATGAGGAGAGTACTTTTAGAATATCAATTATAGCATCGAGAATTATATCTAAATCCGGACTTATATTTAATAGCTTTAGAAAATTTATTACAATATTTCCTCTGTATATCGTTTTTCCAAGAATATCTGAGATTGACAAATCGGTGAAAATAGGTTTATTTATTTTTTTGAATATAATTGATGAGTAGAAATATACTAAATAGATTTTTTCCCAAAGATTTTTTTCTTTAAGAAGTAGATTCATATCTATATTTATAATAGGATTTAACTGAAATAAGCTACTAGAAATAGTTTCATTTAAAGCCGAAATAATTGCCTCAGTGATTCTATATATCTCAGAAGATTCTCTATCTTTTCCGGGGTCATTTAATATGAGCATTACATGTTTACTGTTATTTAGAAGAAGTTTATCTAACGTATATAAGAAACAAGCAATTTTTGTCTTTAATTCTATATCTGAAATATTTCTAGAAAAATTAGATAAAAATATATTAAAGTTATCTAAGGATATTAACTGAAAAGTAGACGAATTAATCTTATCTATAAGACCTTGAAGTACATAATCTATACTATGTTCCTTATACTTTAGATTCTTGATAACATATTCTGAAAAAAGGTGATTTGGAGTCCTATAGTATACTGATGGAGGCGAAAATATCCAGGCATATGGATAAGAAAAATATATAGTTTTTTCTAAATGCATTCTCCTAATATTTTCAGGTAAAGTTTTACTTAAGAAATATTGAAATGTAAGATTTTTTTCAAGGTCTTTTTTCTCCTTAAGTATATGTGGGAAATAGTAAGCAGGATACCCGTATATAGAAATTTTTTCCGCTTTCTTATAAAAGCCTCGTTTTATTAAAAAAGCTATTAGTAAAGCTATAAATATGTTCAAGTTAATATGTTCTTGATCTATATTATCTATAAAATCTTCGATTTCATTGGCAAGCAGACGGGCATCTTTTCTTATTAATCCTAGATCATTTGTTAAAAATCTTATTAATGTTTCCCTATCATATTGATAACATAAGTTTTTTTCTAAATCATATATGCTTTTCCTATAAATCTTATAATCTCGAATCGTTTCTTCTAAAAGAAGAATTTTTCTGGCGAGTTTTTCACCTATTTGAGTTAACTTATACTTTTCTTGAATAGTGTCATATTCTATAATATTGCTTTTCTTTAGTTTCTCCAGATGATAATCAAGTAAAGCTCTTCTCTCAAATGCTATACCTAGTTTCCTTCTTAATTCTGTAAAAGTAAGCATTTTTTCTTCAAATAAAGCTAAAATTATATCTATTCTTAAAGGATATCCCAAGCTTTTGTATATTTCTTTTCTCATTTTTTTATATTTTCTTGACAAATTATCTCCCAAGATTATGATCAACTATTTTACCAATATTTTCTTTATGATAGGCTGTTTTTCTCCATGAGAAAAGCTATATACACATCCCGTTAGAGGAGGTTTTATTTCCTTTACAATATTAATGAAATCATTATCTTGAGTAGCAATTATTATCTGTTTTAACTCCTTCATTTCACTTATCATTCTAATTAACGCTTCTCTACATTTTTTATCAACATTAGGTACAGGTTCATCTAGAATTATAAACATAATTTTATGTGGAAAAACTTTGAATAGTGCTATTAAAAACGCTAGTGCAACAATATTTTTCTGTCCTTCGCTCATCTTTTTGGCAACATCTATCCATTTATTATCTATAGTTCTTTTTGCATAAAACAAATATATGCTCCGTTCATATACCATATTTTCCCGAATAATTTTTTCTTCTTTAACTCTAATGTCAAGAGCATTATAATCATTATATACATATATTCTTGAAAATACATAGTTCATTAGATTCACTATTTTCTTCAACATTTTTTTCCTTAATCTTCTCTGAACTATTCTAAATGCATTTTTAACATTATTCAACATCTTTTTCCTTAATTTCAATATATCTACTCTTTCTTCAATGTTCTTTAACTCTCTCTCTATTTTCTCAACATTTTTAAGGATTTCATAAGATCTTTCTAATTCTCTTTCTAAACGATCTTTCTCAAACCTAGTTTGATCTAATTTTTTTCTTAATTTAACTATTTTTTCTTCTAGGTCTTTTATTAACTCAGGTCTATAGTTTAAGGTCTTTATCTCATTTTCTATTCTTAAAATCATTTTTCTTAACTTTTCTATTTCAGATCTTTTTTTAAATATCTCATATCTGCTCTTAATATCATTAAGATTCTTACTGGTTACATAAACAAAGTTTTCTAGATCATTTATTCTATATTTAGTTTCTTCTATTAATTCACCTAAATTTTCTATTTTTTCATATAGATTACTTATCTCTAACTCCGTTTTTTCTTTTTCAGATAAATATTTCTGATATATTTCAACTTTTTTCTCTAATTCTTCTATTTCTCTAAATACTTTTTTTAATTCTTCTTTCTCTTTTCTAATATTTTCAAGCATTTTACGTAGATTTTGAATATCTTCACTATATTCTATTTTACTAATGATAGCAGAGTTAATTAAACTACCGCATATTGGGCATTTTACTCTATTATCTTTTTTCTTTCTTTCCAATTTTTTTCTAAGAAGATTTAAAATGATCTCTTTGCAAACATTTTCTTTAATCCTATATTCTACACTTTTTTCTTTTAGTTCCTTTTCTCTAATTCTTCCTTCTACTTTCACTAATGTTCCATATTTTTCGATAAGTTCCTTATATCTATTTACGTATACTTCTAAATCTATAAGATTGTTTTTTATATTACCTAATCTTGATATTTTCTCATTATAATTTGTTTTAAGTGGAATCATCTCATTCATCATTTCATAAAGTTTCGATTTCAAAAATCTATTCCTACTTTTCAATACATCTATATTTTCCTCTAGTAATGAAACCTTTTTCTCAAAATCTCTAATCAAAGAAAATTCTTCTTCCAATTTTTGTGCTCTTTGAGTAAACATTTCACCTCTTAGTCTATTTACAAGAGAACTTTTAATTTTGTCTATCTCATTATTCAATTCTTCTAAATCTATGTATTCTCTTTTCTCAACATTCTGTATATATTTTTTAATTAACGATGTAATCAAAGATAATTGACTTTTTAGTTCAGTATATCGCGTCTCTCTACTCTTCAAGTTTTCATATATTTCCATATAATAGGCTATTTTATCTCTTAATTCTCTTTCATTATCTGCACATATCTTTATTTTATCATTAATAAATTCTATTTTATTTTCTATCTCTTGTCGTGAAGGATATTCTTTAATTTCTTCCAGCAAATATTTTCTCCTTTTTTCTAGATTACTTATTAAGTTATTTATGTCTTTGAAAGAAATACTTCTAAAAATATGTTCTAAAATACTTATACCAAGTAATCTATCCATGGCTTCGCTTCTCTGATAAGGTTGACCATAAATTAGCGCAGATAGTTCTCTTTGCCGAATGAATATCTGCCTACAAAAGTCTTCAAAAGTTATTCCAAGTATTTTTTCTATATATCTACTAATACTTACGTTTTGTAATCTTTTATTGTTTTCTAAAAGAATAACATTTGTTTTTAGTTCATCTGCATTAGAAATACTACGAATAATTTTATAAATATTTCCAGCCTCCTCCAAATATAATTCTATTTGAAGGGTATTTGAAAAGTCATTTATTATATCATTTATGGTTAATATTCTTGATTTCTTTATATCATATGTGGTTCCAAATAAAGCGTATTCGATTGCTTCAAGAAGGCTTGATTTTCCAGATCCCACAGGCCCGATAAGTACTATTATATTATAGTCTAGGTTTAACGTCATTTGTTCATTAAAATATTTAAATCCCTTTATAGTAATCTTTTTAAGATGTACACCAGTCTTATTCACATTCAATTCCCTCTAAAATAAATTTTTCTAATCTTTTCTTTACTCCACTTTTTCCTTCTAGAAGATACGCATCAAATAGCTCAAGTGCCAATTCTAGTGCTTCCCTATCCTGATTTAACGTATCTGTAAGTAATTTTTTAATATTTTCCTCAATATTACCGTATCTTAGTGT
This sequence comes from uncultured Thermoproteales archaeon, assembly GCA_964550975.1. Taxonomy (GTDB): domain Archaea; phylum Thermoproteota; class Thermoprotei; order Thermofilales; family B9-G17; genus CAZKAY01. Next base: position 7,544 of record CAZKAY010000064.1, read on the forward strand.
TAATGCCATTCCTCCACCACTATTCTATGCATCCTTGACTATATACATTAAGATTTTTCATACCGCTTCCTTAAAACATTTATCCAGGGGTTATTTCTTATAAATTCAGGAAATCCTTCTAGGTCTTCCTGAAGAGTTTCTTTTTCTTCATTAATTATTATATTTGTTTCTGTTCTTTTAGGTTTCTTTATTAATTTTTCTTCCATTTTCCTTAATTTTATTTTAACTTTATTTAATTCATCGTTTATAATGTTAACATTCCTCTCCAAATCTTTTATCATTATATAGATGTCTGAAACTTTTTTTTCCAAATTATTTATTTCATCTTTAGAAGATATTTGTTTATTATGTCCTGGCAAAAGATCATATAATGTTGAGGGAATTTTTTCCTCAACATTTCCACTCTCATCGATGATCAATAATCCTATACCTGAATCATAAAAAAGATCGCTTTTGGTCACAGCAAAAAGTCTATTATCTTTATAAACGGCTAGATAAATTTTATCAGCTATCTTACTAAACTTAGTTAAACTTAATATTACTTTTCGAATACTATTTTTAAGTTCAACATAGCTCCCAATAAAATTTGTATGAAAAATTTTAATGAAAATTAGATTTTTGGCGTCACGAAATATTAAATCTACATATTTTAAGGCATCAACAAATTTAGAATCAAACTCGGTTAGAAAAATGGTCTTACATCCACGTTTTTCAATAAAATGCTCCTTCAAAACATTTTCGATAAATGTTTTAGTCACCATATCCTTATCTCCATTTAAGCCATCCTTCTAATTTTTCCCAATCCCATAGATAATTATCTGGAACAGCTATGCTATAAACTATGGTTCCTCGCCATACAGAATATTGAGGATCTTCAGCTAATTTGACATTGGCAGTAACATGCTTAGATAATAACATATTTCTTATTTTTTCAGACGAATCTACGGCGATAGATTCCATACCCGACGGAACTTTCCAGGCAAAATTTCCTCCACTTAGTATTATCCTTTTATATAAGTGGGGTTGGAGTTCTAAGGGAGTTTTTTCAGCTGATTTAATTATCGCTTGCCCCATATCTATAGTGCCAGAGATAATTTCATCGCCTATCCTTATATCTCTTGGCTTAGGCATACCACGTCTATAGTAGCTTTCAAATATTTCATGTTCTGGATTAAATATAATTTCACCTATTAGAAAACGCATCCATGAATTTTCGTTTATTTCTATAGATAAGGTTGTATTGGGAATTGTGTACTTTACAGCAAATTTTTCTGGATCCCGTTTTGCCATCCTAATTGCATCATCCAGATTTCTGGGTATTAAACCTATTGATTCTTTTATCATCCTAACTATTTTTTCTTCGTGTACTAAGTCTCCATAACCCGTATCTTTAAGTATTTCGGCTGTAATGGCATTGGCTTCAGCACCCCCTCTATTTAGAGATATTATAGCTCCTCTTATTGGATATCTAGATATAGGTGTTATTTGAGTATTGCCATGCCCAGATTCGACAACAATACATGTAACTGTTTTCTGAGCAATCGCAACTGCGAGGGGTTGTGGAATAATAGTTACTGCTTTTACAACACCATATTCATCATCAATTTGTCTATGAATATCGAATAATTTCTCATACATATATTTGGGGGCAATAGCAGATAAAGCCGCAGTAACATAAAATCCTTTAAAATCACCGTTTATATCTTTCATACTTTTTAATAATCCATATCTAGTGACTTCATAAATTACACGCCACGCTTTTTCATCATTCTTCCTTATAATACCATCTCGCATAGGATAAATTAGATAGTTAGCTATTTCTTCTCTAGAACCTAAATACGAAGCTACTTCTGGTCCCACGACTATATCTTTTTCTAAACCTATTACTCGATATATTATAGATTTTTTATCTATTATTATACCTCGATTCTCAATAATCTCCGGTTTTTCAGCTACACGTCCAAATTTATAATCGCTGGTACCATAGTCTTCGCCAAAAGCATATTTCCTTTTATATTCTTCTATAGAATTCATGCATTCACCTTAATGAGGTAATCACATTAACCTGATAGTAGGGATCAATTTCTTCAAGTTAGAATATATACTAGCCAAATATATGTCTTATGTTAATTATAAACTCATAATGAAATTATGGAGATTATAAGAGTTTATATTATATTAGTTATATGACACGGCAGGAATGATGAACCTATATAATGTATAGATAACAGGGCTTCATATCATATTGTATAGTATGATAACTGAGAGTTAACTATTAGCTAATAAAATGTATTCTGCCCAACGATGTATTTCATTTGTGCAAGACGGTCCATAACTTCTATAAATTCTCTTTCTATCTTCTTTTTCTCTTTTTGATATTCTTCATCCGTAATCTGTTTTTTATTTTTCTTCTTATTTAAGATCTCCATTTCTTTTTCTAACTCTTCTTTTTTTCTTAACAATTCTTTTAAATATTCTTGTGCATCTTTCATCTTATCTACCTTTCTCACTTATTCATTATTTCTTTTTAACAAACTATTATGCTTAACTAACTTTTATATATTTTAGTCCATATAGGTTATTAGAGATGAAAATGATAACTTACTTTATATTAATAGAGGCATTTTTCGGATATTTATTAGTAACAACAGCATTATATCTTTCGCGAAACAAGTCTATAGGAAGAAAATTAAGGATAATAAGAGGTATTTCAATATATATACTAGCTTCCCTAATTTTAAGTATCTACTTATCATTTTCTTCTCCAATATTATCTGTATATGAAAACGTGCCAGAGAATCTAATATTTTTACATCTATTACTTCATTTATTGCTAATACTCTATACATGGATATTTGTAATTAAAAATTTCATATAATAATAGAGATACTTTAGAAAAAATAAAATTCTTTAGCTTTAATTTATACGCGTTCTAGTACTAACTCGATAGTTGATACTGTTCTCTCTTTTCCGGGTTCTCCGACCTGTTCACTACCAACTTTTACATCTGTAATATCTACTTGATCCTGTAGGAATCTCGTCTTGACTATTTCAGCGGTATCTACTGCTTTAGAGATGGCTCTACCTCTAGCCTTTATTATTACCTTTTTCACACCTTGATTAAACTGAATCACGGTAGCTAAAACGTAGTTCATTGTAGGCTTATTTCCAACTAATATTGTACCTTCAGTTGCAGACATTTTTCCACCTTTTATCTTAAAGCCATTATTTTCTTATTATTATTTAAGCTTTACGTTTAATAAGAAACTATTCAAGAACAGGGGTCTATGAGTTTATGCTATTAATTACTTATGTGATACAAAAATATACGTATTATAGTTCGCTAATTACATATTAAAAAATACTGGCCATTTTTACTTCTTATTATATGGGAATATTCTATATCGCATAGGTAATGAAAAAATAAGGAAAAATTTAAATTTAGGATAAAGATATATATTTAATTGCCCGTAGCTTAGCTAGGTAAAGCATCCGGCTCATAACCGGAGGATCGAGGGTTCAAATCCCTCCGGGCCCATCGTTTTCTTACAAATAAGGAGTAAAGGTAATCTTTATAACTAATGATCGTTATAATTATTGTAGCCGCGGTGGTGTAGTCTGGTAACACGCCGGCCTGTGGAGCATGTAGCTCAGAAAGCCGTTGATCGTGGGTTCAAATCCCACCCGCGGCCTATCTCAATGATATATGATGTATTTTCAATTATAGAATTCTCTAATTTGACCCCCATATTTTATATAATAATTCGTTTTATAAAACTGTTAAACTGATCTTAAAATTAGAGAGCGTGTTTCATAATTCTGTAG
>CAZKAY010000065.1:0-11338 GCA_964550975.1 uncultured Thermoproteales archaeon
AATGACTAGTTAGATAGGAAATAGGACCTAAATTTACTTCTTTTGCATTGTATTTTTTTAAGATATTTTCGTCGTTTTTATTTAACCCCTTTTGATCGCCCAAAATAAACAAATATTTTTCTTTTTCACTAAAATTTACCTTACTAATATCATTTCCTCTTTCAATTATATAAATGAATTTATACTTTTCAAGGTAAAGATTTTTAAGAATTTCGCTAAAGGAAAGATTTAATAGTGTAAATCCAGAAACTTCTTTTCCCTTTAAAATATCATAAAGAATTCTTGCCATTTCTTTTTCGGTATTTGGTAATACCTTTATTTTTCTGCCATTAATTCTAATTACTTTAGGAGGATTTGGAGGTCCATTTAATACAGCATAAAAATCTACATTCTTTCTAAGGTGACTATTTCCATAAAAAGTTGCAATTATGCATCTGATAACTAAATCTAGTCTACCACTAGTTGCAGCTATGTTATTTAATGAAAAGTCAGCTGCAGTATGACCAGTATAAGAATTAATAAGTATAGAATATTTCATTTTACCTTAGTGGCATTCTTTTCTTTCTCTCTTCCTTAGCTCTTATTTTTATAATTCCCTGATAAATAGCACAATTAATGCATAGATATTTAGTTATCTGATAAGAGGGTATAATTGCGCCTTTTGATTTTAATTCTTTTTCTAACTGAGGGTCTATAATATGTCTTCTTCTAGTTATTTTTATAGCTTTAGACCTAGGGATCAATGCTCCACATGAATCACATTGAACTATTTTTTCTCGCCCCTTGCCACCCTTTTTACGACCTCTATTTTTTCGTTTTTTAGGCATTATTTAGCACCTTTTAACTAATTTTCGTTATAATTATCATCAGTTTATATTAAAACTTTTTCTTTTTCACATAATCTATACATTCTACTAAAATTGCTGTGGGTTTTACAGCTAAGCCTCGGTCTTTACTTATCATATCGTTACTTGTCATAAGGGCATATCCAATACCTATAAGTTCTCCTCTAATAGATAAGAGAGCTACCATGTTACCTACATTTATATTCGTTTCTACTCCTATAATGCCCGGTATTGCTAGAGAGGCTCCATGATAGAGTGCACTAATAGCACTGTCCTTTATAAAAATTTTGGGAGTACTTTCTATGGCGGATTCCACTGGTAATAAAACTTTTCTTATAAATTTTTCTTCTTTTTCTTCTTTCCATATTTTGTATGCATCTAAAATATCATACATAGTAACAGAAGTTTTTTCAGTAAAATGACCAACTCTAGTTCTTCTCAGTTCTTCCATATGCGCTCCTGGACCCAGTACATCTCCTATATCATAGCATAATTTTCTAATATAGGTACCAGATTCGCAGCCAATTTTCATTAATACTCTTCTTCCCTCGATTTCCAATATGTCTATATTATATATTTTTCGAACTCTAATAACTCTTTTTACAGACGATCTTAGGGGAGGGCGTTGATAAATAGGTCCAACAAATTCGCTTACAATTTTCCTTAACTTTTTTTTATCAAAATTTCCATGCACTTTCATAATACATACATATTGTTTATCCATATGTAATAGAAGAGGAATTATTTTAGTCGCCTTACCAAGAGCAACTATTAATACACCAGTTACCTTAGGGTGTCCCCGCCATACGGCCCTAGGGTCCCTGCATGCCCAGCCTTTTTTATTTTTAATATTTTTTTAATCCATGCTACTACTTCATGACTTGTTGGACCTGGAGGTTTATCTAGATTTATTATACCTTTATTTAAAAGTTCAGAAACACTGTAAGACTTATGTGATTCTACAAGTTCTTTTACATTTATTTCTTCACGTAAAATTATTTTTCTCATATCTGAAAACCAACTGGTGTAATGATCGGCTTTACAACTTTCTTCATTTCACCAAGCATTTTTTTCTTTTCTAAAGCTAATATAACTTCTTCATCACTGGCTCCTTTCTTAATATCTATCTTTACATTCGTGGGTTCAAGATGTTTTAAGTTTGCTCTTCTTCTTCTTACACCAGTAAGGGCTTTAGGTCCAGTAATTAAGACGTAGTTATCATTTATTATATCTACAATTACACATTTTCTACCAGCTTCTCTTCCAGCAATTTTAACACATATACGTCCTATATCGTAGATTTTTGGCATAATGTCACCTCTTAATAATAAATAAAATACAATAAGTAGTAATATTTATAATTTTCATCGTCAACAGAGTAACTATGGTGAGAATATTTTAGAGAAATCAATATAAGAAAGATATAAGTATATATTTTAACTGTGAGGCCGGGGTGGCCGAGTGGACTAAGGCGCAGGCCTTGAGAGCCTGTGTCCCTTATGGGACGCGTGGGTTCAAATCCCACCCCCGGCGTATAAGTAAAAATAGAAAAGATTTATCAGAAATACAATTTATAGGGGGAGGTATGCTGGCCGTAGCCCGTTTTCTGTTTTAGGGGGATTTATCTTTTCTTAGCCTCTCGCGGCCATCATCGGCTAAGCCTTTCCACGGGGCGGCTCGTTTCAATCCGTCTCTGGCCTTTTCTACGAGTATAATTCTCGTATCATTTTCATCAGCCAGAGAAGATATCGTTTCTGCGCCGTTGCCAGGGCTCTCGCCCTACTATCTTACGATAGTCGTGGAGCCGCGGGAACGGAGCTTCCTCAAGTAGGAGAAACACTTTATCTGAAAGTGTTTCTCCTACTCGAAACCCCCACACCAGCTTACCTCCCCTATTATAAGTATCATATGTTAGAATATAAAGATATCTTTTCTCTATATAATATATCGATCGTTAATCTATAAGATGAAAATATAGTCATTAAATTTCTAGAAATTCCTTTTCTTTAATATTTAACCAACTTAGTATTTTTTCTCCAATACTTTTATTTTCATTATAAATTATTTTTATGTAAGGTAGTATTTCTATATTGGCCTTTTTAATTGAGATATGACATTTTTTGGCTATCTTTGCACATATCCTTTCTCTCTTTTCCCTTTTTTCCCTACTTAGGGACATGTATTTTATCATTATAGGAAAGTTATATTTAACCCATTTAAACGATGGTTTTTTTATGGAGGCTATACCCGTAACTATTAGATTTAAGGCATAGGGTAATAAACTCCAACTTTTCCTTTTTGCTCTATTTAATAATATATCTGCCTCTGATAATATATTATATGCTTGATATATTGCTTTAGGAGAATCTTCATACTGATAAGGAATATTTTCGCTAATATATTTTATCATCATTTCATAGTCGAGTGACGGTAGAGAAAGGATGGCTCTCACTTTATTAATGTTATTTGAAGTTAATATAATACGTGTAATTTCAAACATATCTAGCTGTTTATCCCTTAAACCTAGTATGTTTAAATCTTCTAATGTTATTTTTCGTGCTCTACCTAATGCTTGTAAATCATTTATAGCGGATCTTAGATCACCACCAGATCTTTTGGCTATTTCCCTTAGAACAGCATTATCTGCAATTATTTTCTCCTTACTACATATTTTACGTAAAACTTTTACTATATCCCACACTTTTAGTGGTCTAAACCGAATAGATAAACATAAATCTCTAAGAGGTTTTAATTTAGGATTCCAAGGATCATTAGCAGTCAATACTATGGGTTGTCTTGTCTTATTTATAATCTGTATAATAATACCTAATCCTCCTCTATCTTCATTCAAATTTATACCATCTACTTCGTCAAATAATATTATTCGCCCTTTATATCCAAAGAGAGGTTGCTCATATAATGCTTTATATATTCTTTCTCTAATTGCTTTAGAGGACCTCACATCACTAGCATTAGTTTCTATTACCTCCAAATTATATTCATTGGCAGCTGCATATACTAGAGTAGTTTTTCCCACACCGGGAGGCCCATAGAGCAGTACAGCTTTTTTAGAAGGTTTTCCTTTAAGCCATTCTTCAATCCATTTTATAAACTTATTTTTTGCATCATCATTTCCTATAACATCTTTTATTCTTTTCGGCCTATATTTTTCGGTCCATGACATTATAGACATATTATAATCCTCCTTGTCCGATAAGTGATAACTTTGCAAGTAATGTACTTAGTTGAATATCTTCATCAGCGCCCTCAATCAGTCTATAATTTATTTCACCTATAAGTTCTATTATTTCAACTTTTTCTTTTTCGGAAAGCTTTAAAGCCGATTTTGGATTAAGTATTTCTCTATACATCATCTTTAGTAAATCTACACCAGAAACACCATATTGAATCATTATTTTCCTGGTTATATCCCTGGCTTTTATAAAATCACCAGCTATAGCTGTTTCAATTATTTTTCCTATTTCTTTAGGAGTTACTTTTCCTACAACCTTGTATACCGACTCCGCAGTAACTTTGCCTAAAACTGACGCGGCTTGGAGAGTATTTATGGCTTTTCTCATATCTCCCTCACTTATTTCTATAATGGCATTTAATCCATCTTCTTCATAGTCTACATTTTCTTTACTTGCTATTTCTTTAAGTCTAGCTAGCATAGCTTTTGGAGGTAAAGGCTGAAATCTAAATATAGCACATCTAGATTGAATTGGTTCGATTATCTTTGATATATAGTTAACTATTAAACAGAATCGCGTAGTTCTAGAGTAAAGTTCCATAGTTCTTCTTAATGCCTGCTGAGCATCACTTGTCATATTATCGGCCTCATCTAGTATTATTATTTTAAATGGAACATTTCCTACAGTTAGCGTCCTCGCATAATCTTTTACTCTCTCCCTAATTGTCTGTATACCTCTTTCATCAGAAGCATTTAACTCTAAAACATTTTGTCTCCAGTTCTTTCCATATAATTCATAGGCTAGGGCAAGCGCAGCTGTAGTTTTTCCCGTACCAGGAGGACCTGCAAAAAGTAGATGCGGTAGAGCTTTTTCTTTTACAAATTGTTTTAATCGTTCGACTATTTCACTCTGATTAATTATTTCAGACAATGTTTTAGGTCTATATTTTTCAACCCAAAGGGTTAAACTCATCTTTTCACCAATATCTATAATTAAAGTTTAATACTTAATTAAATATTGAGGAATTTAATAAAATGTATTAACCCCAAAGTATGTGATTACCCTTACAATACATTATATGTATACAGATGCGTAGACTCCATACCCACTTCTTTTATCAAGTATTTCCACATTTCCGTATGTTTTTTTCATAAGTTCCATTAATCTTCTCCCACCTTTATTATGTTTCGAAACGATCTGCAAAATACCTCCGTTCTTTAAATAATCTTTGGCCTGTATAATAATTGTACTGCATATTTTCAGTCCAGCTGATATAGGAGGATTCGACAAAATTGTATCAAATTTCATTCCCTTAACTGGTTCATACAAAAATCCACATCTAGCTTCTGCATTACTAATATTATTAATTATAATATTTTCTTTAATCTTATTTATGGCTCGTTTATTTATATCTGTTAATATTACGTATCCATTTGGAGCGAGCTTCGCAGCTACTAAGCCAATAATACCATATCCAGCTCCCATATCAAGTATTTTCCATCCATCTTTTATAATCATTTTTTCAATAAAAAATAGGGTGCCTTTATCTGGTTTACGTGCAGAAAATATTCCAGAAGAACTTTTTATAATTAGTCTTATGCCTCTAATACTTATATAAAATTTATATTCTTTTGGTTTACATCTAGGTTTTCTAGAGAAATAATGATTGAACATACACTTAGTTATTAATGATTAAAAGCTAATAAATTTTCTCAGCGCCTTCAATTATCTTGTTTAAAACTTTTAGAAAATATTTGTCATCATACTCTACGCATATATATCTTTTCTCCTTATCTGCAATTTCTTGTGCATGCATATGATAGCACTTATTCTCTCGTTCCCTTAATATAACATTAACTAAAAAATCATAACAAGAACAAAATAATTTTGGTATTACTAGATAATACTTCTTTTTCTCTTTACTTAAAATCATCCATAAAGTGTAATTACTTGGTTTAAAAGTTATTTTAAGTACACGGCCATGGAGTACAGCTTCTTTAGCTTTTTTAAATACCACTTTTCTCACTACATAGTATTGTTAAAAAATAAAATTAGAGATACATATTAATATATTACGTGGGCTTACAGATTTCGGACTAAAATGTTTTAACCTAAAATCGAATATAGCAAAAATTATTTGATAGAGTGGATCATTATTATAATCTAATATAAGATTATATTTAAGATAGCTATGACATTAGAATATGTGGAAAAGAAATATTACAAAAAAACTACAGGAATAAAGAAGCTTGTAAGAACGATTTCCGGTGTTACAGTAGTAGCAATAATGTGTGATCCCTATCTTTGTCCTCATGGCAGATGCATATATTGCCCAGGAGGGGTAAAAGAAGGGACTCCTCAAAGTTATGTTGAAGGGTCTCCGGCTGTACTAAGAGCAATAAACGTTGCATATGAACCATATGAGCAGGTTAAAATAAGACTTTTACAATATAAAAAAATGGGTCATGACATTTCTAAGATTGAGCTCATAGTAATGGGAGGAACTTTTCCAGCAATGCCGGAAAAATATCAAAAATGGTTTATTGCAAGAGCATTAAAGGCTATGAATGATTATCCTAATTTTGAAAAACTTTTTTCATATGATAAACTAAATTTAAATAAAATTCAGAGAAAAAACGAATATGCAAAAGTTCGATGTATAGGTTTAACTATAGAAACTAGGCCTGATTGGTCGAAGAAAAAACATATAGATTTATTTTTAAAACTAGGCGCTACTAGAATCGAATTAGGTGTCCAATCAATATATGATGATGTACTAAAAATTGTTAGAAGGGGCCATACAGTTTCTGATATTATTGAGGCAACAAGGCTTTTGAAAGATGCTGGATACAAAGTTTGTTATCATATCATGCCTGGATTGCCTGGGTCTAGCATCGAGAGAGATTATAGAATGTTTAAGGAAATTTTTAATAATCCTAGTTTTAAACCAGATATGATTAAAATATATCCTACAATAATTGTTCCTGGTACAAAGCTATATGAAATGTGGAGGAAGGGTGAATACAAACCATATTCCTTAGAGGAGTTAATAAAATTAATAGCTAAGGTAAAAACACTTGTTCCTCGGTTCATAAGGATTATGAGGATTCAACGTGATATACCAGTGAACTTCATAGCTGCTGGGTTAAAAATAGGAAATTTGAGGCAAAAAATAAAGGAATATATGGCGAAAAGGGGCATGAAATGTAATTGTATAAGATGTAGAGAGATAGGACATAAGTTATTAAGAAATGAGATAAATATGGATAAGTTCAAAGTGAAAATGAATAAGTTTAAGTATTATGCAAGCGAGGGAATAGAAATTTTTCTAACTTTTGATGAAATGCATAATGATTTACTAATAGCATTACTAAGGCTTAGAATTCCTTCATCCAAGTCATACAGGCCCGAATTTGATTCAAAGAGTGCTATCATAAGAGAACTTCATGTATTTGGTCCCGTGGTCCCTTTAGGACTAAGATATCAGGATAGATGGCAGCATAAAGGATTTGGTCGCAGACTTTTAATGGAAGCTGAGAGAATAGCCTTAGAGGAATACGATATCAGGAAAATGTTTATTATTTCAGGTATAGGTGTAAGAGAATATTATAGAAAATATGGTTATAGAAAATATAAGAAGGCGTTCTATATGTACAAGAAGTTAAAATAACCCTTTAACCACTATGTCATAGTCATACACAAATACTATTGACGATATATAAATCTTAAGGGATGGTTTATGATAGAGGAAGATGATTGGGTTTTAATATATTTTGATAAAAGAAGAAGATATACTATAAAGGTTAAAAAGAGCAAAATTTTTCATACTGATAAAGGAGTGATATACTTAGATTCTCTTATAGGTAAGAATTACGGTAGCAGATTATCTACGAATATTGGCTGTAACTTTGTATTAGCTAAACCTTCCTTCTTAGACCTTTTAGAAACTTTTAGTAGAAGAACCCAAATTATTTACCTTAAAGATGCATCGCTAATAATTGCTTTAGCAAGTATAGGTTCAGGTTCTATAGTAGTAGAAGGTGGTACAGGTTCCGGTTTTCTAACGGCATTTTTGGCTAACTTTGTTAAACCTGAGGGAAGAGTATATACCTATGATACAAATAGATATTTCCAGAAAATTGCTGAAAAAAATATAGCAAGTATAAATTTATCTAAATATGTTTTCTTTAAAAATAAAGATATAACAAAAGGTATAGATGAAGAAGATGTTGATGCAGTAATCTTGGATATACCAAATCCGTGGGATGTAGTGAAGCATGCTTATAATGCACTGAAAAATGGGGGAGTATTTATATGTTTTTTGCCAACTATAAATCAAATTGAAAAAACGGTAATAGAATTAGAAAATTTACCTTTCATAGATATAAATACATATGAAACTTTTCTTAGACATTATAAAGTTTCTAGGGGGGCTACAAGACCTATGGCGCCCATGATTGCACATACAGGTTTTATCATAAGCGCAAAAAAACCCTGAGTATTTACTCGTGCATCATAATAATTTATTCTCAGTAAGATGAATAGTTTTATATGTTTCCGATTTATTTAAATAATGAGTACTATCCTTAAAATATAATACATAGAGAAAAATTAATTTATAGTAAAATATTGGTGTGAGATCCTATGGAGAGTTATATGCCTGGGGCGACGACTGTAGGGGCTGTATTTAGAGATGGCACTATTCTGGCCTCAGAAAAAAGAGTAACATATGGTTATACTTTAATGAGTAAATCTGGAAAAAAAGTGTTTAAAATTACCGATCGTCTAGGTATAGCGTGTGCTGGTTTAATTTCGGATATGCAGGCTATAGCAAGAATCCTTTCAGCCGAAGTTCGATTATATGAACTGGAAAATAATAGAGTAATTCCTGTGAGGAGTGCTGCAAAGCTTTTATCATCCATTTTATTTGGTCGTAGAGTAATGCCTTATTTTACTGAGACTCTTGTAGGTGGAGTTGATGACACTGGTCCTCATCTATTTGTTCTGGATCCGATAGGTTCGTTAATTGAAGATAAATATGCTGCGCTGGGTACTGGAGCCAAGATAGCTATAGGAATTATTGAGGATAATTATAAGGATGATATGGAGCTAAACAATATTAGAAAAATAATAATTGATGCAATAAAAACAGCGATTGGTAGAGACGCTGTAAGTGGAGACGGTATAGATATATTGATAATTGGGAAAAATGAGATAAAGGAGGAATTTGTCTCAGTAGCTTAAGTCTAGTTAAAACTTATATACTTCTTTTATATTTTATGCTTTTAGATATCAGAAAAAGTGATGAAATTGGTTACTGTCAGAGATGTACCGCCGGACATATTTATAAAAAATCTTGCAAAATACCTAAAGGAGAGAGTAGGTTCTATAAAGCCGCCCGAATGGGCATTATATGTCAAAACTGGTTGTCATGTAGAAAGGATACCAGAGGATCTGGATTGGTGGTATTATCGGTCAGCGTCTATACTTCGAAAAATTTATCTACATGGTCCTATAGGAGTAGAGAGACTTAGAAAAAAATATGGCGGAAGAGTAGATCTCGGTATGCAGAGAAAGCATGTGAAAAAGGGTGGCGGGGCAATCATTAGAAATATATTAAAACAGCTAGAGGAGAGTGGATTAGTAACTAAAGATGGAAATAGAGGCAGGGTTTTAACACCTCAAGGCAGATCCTTATTAGATCGTATAGCAATGTATACATTTAAAAGTATAATTCGAATACAACCGAAACTTAAAAAATATGCATAAAGCTATTTTATTGTAAACGTATATTAGTTTTGGGGATCCTAGATGGCTAATAATTCCTCATATGATGCTGAACTAGAATTACTTAAGAAAAAGAAGATGATCGAATATCAGAGGCAATTACAGCAAATTATGGAAGCGGAGGCGGCGAAACAGAAATTTAAAGTCGAAAAGGAAAGGATACTCAAATCTATACTTACTCCTAAAGCTAGAAGTAGGTTAAATAATTTAAGAATCGTAAAACCTGAGTTTGTAGAAAAACTGGAGATCCAATTAATACAACTAGCCCAAAGCGGCCGTGTACCTATACCTCTAACAGACGAAACCTTAAAAGAAATTCTTATAAATATAGCTAGAAAGAATTATAAAGAAATCCGAATAATAAGGAAATAATGGGTGATATTTAATGGCACGTAATAAGCCCTTGGGAAAAAAGAAAAGACTAGCAAGGGCATTAAAGTCAAATTCTCCTACTCCTTTATGGGTTATAGTGAAGACTCTAAGAAAATTTAGAAGAAGAAGTGTATGGAGGAATTGGAGAAGAAGTAGAATGCAATTATAGGTGATGAAATGAGTGAAAAGGAGAGAAGAGTATATGTAATTAATCTTAGAAATGCATATAATGTTCCTAGAAAAAAGAGGGCTAAGAAAGCCATAAATATTATTAAAAGTTTTATTTCTAGACATACTCATTCGAAAATAGTTAAAATTTCGCAAAGATTAAATGAACATATATGGTCTAGGAATATTGAGAAACCACCGAGAAAAATCCGAGTACAGGTAAAGGTGGAATATGACGAAGACATAGAATCAAATATTGCTGAGGTAGATTTAGCTTCATGAATTCGATTGAAAAAATTAGTATCTATGGGTCTTCAAGTATAGGGGTCTTCATATTCACTAGTGAAACTTTCTCTCTTATTCCTCCAGATATAGATTTTAGAAAGATAAAAATAATAGAGAATACCTTAAATACCAAGGTTTTTTCTACTACTATAATGAATTCAAAGCTTTTAGGTATTTTTGTTATAGGGAATTCGAAGGGAATATTGGTTCCTAAACTAGTATTAGAAAGAGAGATTAGTTCTTTAAAAAAATATTTAGATAACATAAATATAGGTATTATAGATAGTAAGGTGACTGCATTAGGAAATCTTATTCTTACAAACGATCACGCCGCCATAGTATCTCCTTATCTCAGTGGCTTATCTAAGAAAATACAAGAAATATTAGATGTTGAGGTAATTATTAAAGACATAGGGGGGTCTCCTCTAGTAGGCGCTATGGCACTAGTAACAAACAGAGGGGGGCTGGTTCATCCAATGATACCGGATGATGAGATAGATTTTCTAAAAGATTTTTTCAAAGTGAATATGAATGTCGGGACAATAAATAGAGGATATCCCTACATCAGGGTCGGAATGGTTGCTAATAGTAAAGGAGCGTTAATAGGTATGGATACTACAGGACCTGAAATAATGAGAATTATGGCTACACTTTTTCACTAAAATATGGCTGAAAGATATAGCACAG
>CAZKAY010000066.1:0-11288 GCA_964550975.1 uncultured Thermoproteales archaeon
ATCTATTTCTTTCATTGCTTGTATTAATTCATTTTTCATTTTTCTCCATGCAGGACCGTCTGTTATCCATATAAATGGTATGTTTCTCCCCTTTAAAAGCGAGTTTAGTTCAACATAGGCTTCTGCAACTTCTATAGGCTTGCTTCCAGAAACATTGTAGAAATTACATTCAATAACTATTCTAGGCTGGTTTTCTAAATATAATGCAAAATCTATTCTCTTATACGCTCTTCTTATACTTACTCCAAGAGATTTTACACTTATCTCTTCTCTTAAAGTTATTTTATATTTATCCCCGAGGTCTTTTAATGCCCTCTTTATCATGATTTTTACAAGTTCTTGAAATATTTTTCCACTTCTATTTTTTCTCGTATTTGTATCAAGACCTACTTCTACTCCCATCAAATATGCATAGAGGTCACTTATTTCTCCCATTAAATCCAATATGCCTGTTTTATCTGCAAATACTACTAACTCGTCTATTTCTTTAGGAGAAAGAGAGTCTCCATAGAAACTATATTTCTTGTAAGATAACGTTTCACCTACTTCTAATATTGTTATATCTTTATCTCTTACTGCGAGTATTAGTGGAAGAACAGGCACTGTTTCAGGATATTTTATCAGTATTTCTTTTAATAATTTTCTTCTATGTTCTATATTTACCTTAGTTAAAGAGTTTAATAGATTTATTTCTTTAATGTATCTTTTAACATGTTCTCTAACTTTATTCCAATCTACGAAGAAATTATAGGTCTTATTTGTATATAAGAGAGTATTCATAAATTTATCGATATATTCTTCTAAACTCTTGAAACCTAATAAGTCATATTTAACCATGAAATCACTAATAATGATGATCCTGGTAAAGCTATTAAAGTTATCGAAAGAAAAATATAGATCTCAATTAGATCAATACTTAATGATGGAAATGACAAAATATGAGAATATTATAATTCAAGTATTAAAGAAACATGGACCCTTAACACCTAAGGCAATTTCAGAGAAAACCGAGATAAATTATAATACTGTGAGAGGTCTTGTTCAAAGGATGGTTAAGAAGGGGTTATTAAGGAGGAGGAATAGAGGAGTATATGAAATAGCCTAATCTCACCACCATTTCATACTTTCCCTATACTTTAATATTTTTTCTCCTCTTTCAGGTTTTCTGAATACAAATAAATGTTCATGAGCTATAAGATAGAAATCGTTTTTTCTCATTCTCCAGACAACTGTACCAACCATATGATGCTGTAACTTAATAATATCTTCTTTTAAAATAAAACCTATGTCTAAAAATGCTTGCATAACTCTAAAAGCTATTGGGACATAATGTCTATGACGACGGGTATCTCCTATAAGTATAGCAAGGTATCTTCCCGGCTTTAATACACGGAAAAATTCCTTTGCAACCTTCTTCATCTCATTAACATATTCGTCTATTGAAACAACTTTCGATAAATCTCCTTTAGCCTCCAATCTAGATTTCTTTGTATAGGAAATTATATTGGCGTAAGGTGGATGAGTGGCAATAAGGTCTATACTTTCATCATTAATTTTATCTAGATTTCTAGCGTCTCCATGATAAAGCTTTATGATGGGCTTTATGTACTTACCTTCCTCACTCCAATTCTCTAATGGAGTATAGTTAAAATTTAATCTATCCCAGCAAACCATAAGAGCTTCATAATTTATATCAACACCAATTCCATGTCTACCTAAAAGTTTACATTCAATTAATGTGGTTCCACTTCCTACAAACGCATCGAGAACCGTCTCACCAGGATTAGAGTATCTTAGTATAATGTTTCTAGCTACCTGCGGAGCCCAGTTCCCCCTATACTTAGCATTAAGATAATGTGTAGCCCATTTTCCTCTATCAGGAAAACTCCAAACGGTAGTAGTTTCAGGCTTAAAATTAGAGGGCTGATATTCTTTTATAGGCCAATATCCACCTATCTTTAATTTAGCATTCTCAATTAAAACATAATTATGGTTCTTAGCATAATCTAAATACTCTTCAAATGAAACTTTTCTCATAGAAATATATTTCTCTACTGTTTTCATCATAGCTATACCATTTTAAATATTTCACTATAATAATTATCTATTCGATTTATTTATATTCATCGTATAAATCAATTTATACGAAAGTGTCGATATGAGGGATTATATTGGTAAGATACGATGTTTTAGGATTTAAAAGTGAAGACGATTATCTCACATATTTTTTTGATACACTATTAAGAGCAAATTGGACATATAGTTATTTTGTAGATTGGAAAAAAGTTAGAGAAAAAATTAGAAAATATGTTACAGAAATTCATATACTTAATTCTTTAACAAAGATAGAAACAGTAAGACGGAAAGAAAAACTCATAGAGATATTCATTAATTATCCCGAAACATTATCTGTAATCCCTTCAATAATTGCTCTTAGAGAAAAAAGTATTCCGATACTTGAAATGGGTGAGAGAATATTTTATAAAATATTTAATTTCTCTAAAAGAAGGTTAACAAAGGAAGAAGCAAAAGACCTTGCAGACTTTTGCGAAAAAACAGGGATTTTACGGCTTTTCGGAGAAATAAGTGATCTCTATGCATATTTGATGGGAGTAGAAGTAGGTATAGATACGAATGCGAGAAAAAATAGAAGCGGAAAAATTTTCCAGAACTTTGTTGAAGTATTGCTAAGAAAACAATTAAGAGATTTAGATATCTATATAAAATCTGAAGATCCTAGTATAAGAGTAAAGAGGAGAAAGAAAGCAGATTTTGTAATATACCATAAAGCTAATCCTAAAGTAATAATTGAATGTAGTTTCTATAATACTCCGGGTGGAAAGCCTATTGCAACAGCAAATGCATATATAGATTTACAGAGAAAGATACGTGAAAAGAATTTATCTTTCATATGGATAACAGATGGCCCTGGATGGAAGAAAATGAAGAAAACAATTATTCAAAGTTTTAAGGAAATGGACTTTCCAATGAATTATACTATAGCAAATGAAAAGATTAATAAGATAATATCATTCTTACTAAATTATTAAAGAAATTTTAATACATTATAATGATTATGAATTAGCATATCTTAAATTAAGGATATTATTTCCTCCAGTTTTTACTTCCACAATGTTTTCATAGCTGTAAGCTACTAGATGTTTTTATAAATATATCTATATAACCTTCGGGAAGAGTTTTTTTTCTTCAAGTACCTTAAAGTTTTCCAGTTTTTAAATATTGAAGTATTTTAGGATTTGCTTTAAATGATTGTTAGAAGATAAGTATTTTCTACTACTTTCTAATTAAGGATTAGAGGATTAATTCATGAAAAATATTTTTCAAGTACGGTTTATACCTCCTTATTATCAATACTATAAATAATAATGTTTTGATAGATTGAGGATAGATTTTTATATTACATTTTATTATTTTGTATACAGGTGAATGGATGGAGAAGACTGTTACTGTATCTATTAGGATTCCTTTATCTCAGCTTGAGGAGATTGAGGAAATTGCTTGTAGGAGAAAGATTGGTAGATCTGCTGTTATAAGAGAGTTGATTTTAGAGGGTTTAAAGGCTGTGAAGCTTAAAATGGTATTAGATATGTTGAGGGAGAGAAAGATAAGTGTCTGGAAGGCAGCCGAGCTTACCGGTACTACGTATAGAGAAATGCTTAAACTTCTCAGAATCTATAATATTCCATTTCCACTGTCTGGTGAAGAAATTTTGGAGGAGTTGAAGGATATTGAGCGTGGTCAGTAATTCGGGGCCACTGATTCACTTGGCAAAGATTAGTTTAATCCATATTTTAAGAGAACTTTATGGCAATATATTGATTACATTGGAGGTTAAAGTAGAGGTTGTTGATAAAGGCAAGGAGAGGGGATATTCGGATGCTCTTCTCATTGAGAAAGCCATTAACAATGGATGGATTAAAGTGGTTAGAATAGAGGTTCCAGAAAAGATTTATGGGTTGGCTGAAACTGCTGGTCTACATAAGGCCGAAGTTGAGGTTATATGGCTTGCATATAGAAGAAATATTATAGCATTATTGGATGATAGTGTAGCGAGAATATTTGCTAAATCTATGGGAGTAAGAGTGAAAGGAAGTTTAGGAGTTATAGTAGAGGCCTTTAGAAAAAATATTCTAACGAGAAATGATGCCTTAAATGCGTTAGATAAAATATCCAGCATAATGTATCTAAGCTCAGATGTCTATAGAATAGTTAGAAATAGTATAGAAAAATATGGTTCTTCCAACGTTACGCATCCCTTATAACACTATATCTCTTACAATCTTTTCTTAAAATAAATGGCAAAGAATAATGATAGGTAATACATTACTATTTTGATTTATAGTTTGATAGTTATTTTATCAATATATTTAAATGATAATTTATTTATCAGAGTAATCTTCACTTACGATCGTAAGTGAATAAAATTATATATTTTGTTATCTATATTATTGTGATGATGTATGGATTGGGATATGAGTGTTGATTTTATTGAGATGAGGGATAGGTTTCTAGGTGATTTGAGGAAATTACGTGGAGGGGGGCTTACGTATAGGAGGCTTAAGGAGATTTGTTATACTGTGATACTTTTGGTTCAGCTTTTGAATGGTTGTAGGATTAGTGAGGCTATTGAGGGTGTTAGGAAGGCGGTTAATCAAAATAAAAGTGAGGTGTATGTTAGGGTTAGGAGGCAGAGGGATAATATGCGTTTAATAGTTATTCCTAGTTTTATAGATGAGTATTTATTGGGGTTGGTTAGATTGATTATTCCATTTGTTAATAGGGATAGTGTTAGGATGTATTGTAAATATAGGTATGGGATAAATACTCATAGTTTGAGATATGCATTTATACGTTATTTAGGGGAGAAGGGTTATTCTGTTCAAGCGATAGCAAGTATAACTCAACATAAGAATCTAAACTATATTTTAAAATATGTTCAGCGTAAAGCGGGGGAAGATATCTTAAGGGAGTTATCAGCTACATTCTAGAAGCCTATTCCAATGAATTAGATCATACTTATCTAGTAAATTTATATACTATTTTGTTACTACATTTTAGTAGACATATGAGGTTTTCAACTAAGGTGAGGAGGGAGGAGGCTGAGAGGTTGGGGATAAATATTTCTAGGGTTTTAAGGAAGGCTTTGGAGGATGAGGTTGGGAGGCGTAGGCTTGAGAGACTTAAATATAGGCTTGAGGAGATAAGTGATATTCTTGATAAGATAGATATTGATAGGATTGTAAAAAATATTAGGGAGGATAGGGAGAACATCGATTAACTTTATTAGAGCTATATGTTGGCTGAAGGATGGATAAAGTTAAATAATTAGTTGATAATATTAGGGTATATGAGTTTAAGACCTAATATTATTCTTATAGTAATGGATGTTCAGCGAGCCTCTAATATGCATTGTTATGGATATTTGAAGAATACTACTCCTAATATTGATAGGATAGCGCGTGAAGGTATGGTTTTTACGAGATGTATTTCTCCAGGGTCTTGGACTCTGCCTTCCCATGCATCTATATTTACTGGAAGATATATTTATGGCCATGGTGTCGGTCAGAGTCATACATATTTCCAGCGTGAAAAATATACTTTGACCGAGATTTTAAAGTCTCTAGGCTATAGGACTGTTGGAATGTGTAATAGTGGTCATTGGTGGTGCATGTATGGTATAGGTTATCATAGGGGGTTTGATGTCTATTATAGAGTACCTTTTACTTCACTTGAGGATTGGGTTGAGACGGGTTCCGAGAAACATATGAGGATTGCTGTTAAATGGCTGAAGAATAATAGGGATAAGCCTTTCTTTATGTTTATAAACTGTTTGGAGCCGCATAGACCCTATTTTCCTCCCAGAAAATTTAGGGCAAAGTTTTATAAAGATATTAGTCTTGAGGAGATGGAGTCTCTTTATCCAAATGTATGGGATATTAGGATGGGTAAAGTTCATGTTTCAAGGGATATGTGGGATATACATAGAAAATTATATGATGGTGTTACTGCAGCATTGGATGAAAGACTGGGAATACTCTTCAACTATCTTGAGGAGAGCAATTTAATTGACGATACCATGCTTATTATTACGAGCGACCATGGAGATGAGCAGGGCGAACATTATCCACCATATATTGCACATTCTCTAAATCTCTATCAACCTGTACTACATGTACCGTTAATAATAAGGTATCCTAAACTATTTCCTGCTGGAAGAAAATATGATGGAATTGTTCAAACACATGATTTATTCCCAACTATACTCGAGATACTAGATGTTAAGGATACCAGTATATGGATTCAGAATCAAGCAGTAAGTATATTGAAAATTCTAGAGCAGGGGGGACGTGGCTTTGCATTAGCAGAACATCAAAGACCACTCCACTCGTTTGATAGAATGTTGTCAAGAGATAGAAACTTTGATTTTAGGAGATATGATAGAAGTTTAAAGGCATTATTTATAGGAGACTATAAATACATATGGGCTTCAAATGGTGAAGACGAGCTTTATAATTTGAAGAAAGATCCATTGGAGAAAAACAATATAGCAGAGGAAAATAAAGATATTGTAGATGATATGAGGAAAAAACTTATGGCTATTTTACATAAGCTTGAACATAGAAATCTTGGAGACTATGTCACGGGAGATGATGAAAATATAAAGCTATTGGAGAGGCTAGACTATATAAGGACGCCTAGAGAATACTATACTGGAATGCTAGGCATGACCGTATAATATCCTACAATTATATAAAAACATTTATTTTTCTTATTAATTTTCTATATTTATATAGGTAGAGAAGCAGTTCTCGTATTGTTGATTAAATGTATGGGTAGAGAAATATTTATATTTTCTGAGAAAATATATTATTTTTGGGATTTTATAATGGTTTCTGAGGTTAAGGTTAGGTTGAGTAGGAAAAATACGCTGTATATTCCTAAGGCTATGGCATTGGCTGTCGGTATAAGGGAGGGTAGCTTTGTAAAGTTGAGGGTTGAAGGTTTAAGAATAGTTATTGAACCTATTTTAGATCCGTTTGATTTGGCGTTAAAGGGATCTAAGTTTGCTAAAACTACTTTTGAAGAATTCGAGAAGGAGTCTGAGGAAATGCAGGATGAGCTTTTCAAATAAGATTCTCCTAGATTCAATCTATCTACTACCAATAGTAGGTGTGGATGTAGAGGGAATCGGGGAAATAATGTCTATACTTAAAATGCTACGTGAGAGGAGGGGAATAGAGTATTATTATACTTCATTTAATATTCTTGAAATAATAGGTAAATTGGGCAAGACCAGATATGATGAAGAGAGAATATATGTAGGGCTTTCTTCTATAAAAGAAGAGTTTAACCTTATACATCCAACTATTAAAAGCTATATAAAGGCCTTAAAACTTAAAGGGATGGGATTTAAAGACCTTATAGACTTGCTTCTATATACTACTTCATTAGCTAATAATATACCCTTTCTTACAAGAGATATGCATTTAATAGAATTTCTTAAAGAACGTGGAGAAACAATAGACAATATAATATATGAGAAGGAGCTCGTAAAGAAATATCTAAAATAGGTTATCTTAAATATTACTACCTTAACACATACGTTATTTATCTCAACTATTATAGGATGAAGATAATTTTCATTTGAGGATTTAAGGACCGTCTATAACTTCTTGTATTGTTTGTTTAATTCTTAACGCTACTTCGTTGAGCTCGACTTTGCACCTATATATTCTAGGAATTTTATTCCTTCTCCTGTAATACTATATCTTGAGAACCTTTTTCCACTATATTCTGATAAGATGTTTAAGACATACCCGGCTTGCTTTAAAATTTTCATAGGGTATGCAAGTTTATTCAACAATAATCCAGGTAATCTCATCTGTAAAGAATTTATTACTCAATTTCTATCTTACTTACTTCCAGAAGAAATGTGTAATAAGTTAATAACTAATTTTTAATAATATTATTAACATGAATGAATTACTTGTGATTGGTGGATTGGAATGATTAGTTTGAAGCGGATAGTTGATAGTTATATGGCTAAGGTTTCTGGTATAGAGGAGTTTTGTTCTAGATGTCTTAGGACTGAGAGATGGGGTGGAAGCGTTGTTTTAATGGTTGTTGATGCATCGTTTACATCGATAGGGTTAAATTATTTTACTGCTGTGGTTCCAGGGGTTGAGAGGTTTGATAAAATGTTTGTGGAGAGTGGGAGGATTAGATGTTTGAGGGATCTTGCTAAAGCCAATATAGATGAGTTGAGAAAAGTTTGGAGGAATAGGAGGTCGTGGCATATTGCTAGGGAGATAGCATCATATCTATCATCTTTAAGTAGTGATGATAGGGAGGCTTTGAGAATATGGGCTAGAAATGCTAGGCTCGAAAACTGGAGAACCGATCCGATCGGGAGAATTAAGGGGGTAGGTTTAATAACATTTCAGTATTTGAGGATGATGGGTGGTATAGATACAGTTATGCCAGACAAAATCGTTAAGAGGGTGATAAATGAAATTCTTATGAAAGCTGGTTTAAAACCCGTAGAAGATGACTTAAAATTTATTAGGAAAGCAGAGGAAATAGCATTGGCATGTGGATATAGACCTATAGAGTTATGCTGGATGACATGGCTGATACAACGTGAAGGAAAGATGATTAGAATGGAAAAATATTCTAAAATCCTACCAAAAATCTAATTTAACCTAATATTCTACATATTATCTAGAGAGGTGGAAAATTACTTACGAGATAAGCTAATATTTCAATAATTTTATCAAGATATTTCAGCCTAATATTCTAGTAGATGATTTGAGATGTATAGGGTTCAGCTTACATAGGTAATAGATTGAATCTAAGTGTACCATGTTGTTTTTATACCTATTTCTTTAAAATGTGGATCGTTTGTTACCACTTTTGCTCTCAATTTTTGGGCTAAAGCAGCAATTATTATATCTGCTATTGGAATGTTAGGATTTTTTAATGCTAGTTTTCCGGCTTCAAATGCTGTTTGACTAGTTAAGGAAATTATCTTTGCTCCACTATTTATCCAAGCTTTAACCTTCATTTCAGCGCTTATACTACCTATTCTCTTTCCAGCTACTTTTATATATTCAACTACGACTATTGATGGAATGTATATCTTTTTATCTATAATTTTTGAAAGAAATTTAGATAAACGTTTTTTATCCTCAATATTTGGAGGAAAAGTATGTGTAATTAGAAATCTCGTGTCAAATATTAGCGCCAATTTTTCCTAGCCTCTTCAACATCTTTCAATATTTTATTGTATTCTTCTAATCCAACAGGTTCTCCAGGTTCTGGAAGTTTAGGTCTCCAGAAAATTATTTTATCTTCTCTCAGCTCCACCGCAAGGTAATCTCCTTCAAAAATGTTCAGTTTTTCTCTAAATACTTTTGGTATAGTTACTTGACCTTTTCTAGTAACCTTTATAAGTATCATATCTGTCAGTACTACTATAATAGTACTACTATAAATATCTTTATCTAAAAATTATTCTGTGTAAGAGGTTTCTGTAGAGCATATACTTATAATAATTATATTGGGCATTAATATTGGCTACTGTTTTATGCTTGGTATGTCTTTTAATAGATAAATTTTCTAAAGGTATGGTAAAAGGATTTTAGTTTAGGTTGTTAAATATGATATGGTTTGATGGGTGGTTAATTTGGATTGGAGTATCTGGACCTCCTATTTTTATGATTTGCCATTGTCTAGGGCTCTTATGGAGTTCCGTAGTTTGGACTTTAATTTTCTTGAGCTTTCTGCTGAGCATATGTCTGAGCTTGTTTATAATGTTTTTGGGGAAGAATTCAGTGATTTAAAGTCTATAGAGCGGCTTAATAATATTAGGGATAAAATTACTGATATAGGGATGGAGAATATTAGGGATCTAATGAATAATTTAGATATAGAGTTTATTGATGTTCATGGTCCCTTCGATGTTAGCGATTTGTTTCCAAAGTCTTTTGTTAACTGGATTGATAGAGCTGTTAGGAAGCTTGTAAAATGGTTTAATATATGTGGTGAGCTAAATATACCTGTTATTGTTTTACATCCTATTGAGAATGTTGGATTAGAGGTTAATGTAGAGTATTTTAGAAGATTATCTAAGATTGCTGCAGAATATGGTGTTAAGATTGCTGTTGAAAACTATGGTTATCTACATAATTTTTATTCCAGGATTAATAATATTGTTGAGACTATTATAAAAGTGGGTTCTGATAGTCTAGGTATATGCTTGGATACTGGTCATGCAAATATTGAGGTATATACTGGTAGGGTTGATGAATCTATATATGAGTCTAATGGATACTTGTTGGCTACACATGTAAGTGATAATGATGGTTTAAGTGATCAACATCTATTTCCCGGAAAGGGTATTATTGATTGGAAAAAAGTTTTTAAGGCATTTAAAGAGATTAAATTCAGTAAGCCTCTAAACCTGGAAGTTCCGGGAGAAACAAGATATAGTTTAGAGGAAAGAAAGGAGTATCTGAATCACTTTATCAGTAAATTCAATTTTATCTAAACTATTATTATAAAATTTAACATGGTTATCTATAACCCATTATTTTCTCTAATATTGTTATATTTTCATTATCGTATTTTAAAAAATAAAATATATTTTAGAGGGTTAGTGGTGGAGGTGGTGGCTGATTAAATATAGGTATAAACCATGGTAAGAAAAGAAATACTAGAAGGATAATACATATTTTTCTGATACCCATATTCTCCCCAAATTTAATGATAAATATACATATTTTTATTTTACTGTATAAGGTTCTGTAAACTTATTGTTGATATAACATTTTGCGGATAAACGAAGTGTCGTAGACAATTTGAGCAAAGCGTAGCGAAGCCTTTTATCCGTTGTTAAGTAACTCGAAGGGCAAGGTGCGAAGCACCGCAGAGTGTCCAAGCCCGTTCATTTTAAACTTTCATCACCATCTTTATTTTCTCTCTTGCTATGTATTTGCTTAATAATTCCAGCTATTAAATTTATTCTCGGAACTCTCTTCATATAATCCTTGTATGCCTTGCCAAACTTTTCTATGTTTCTCTTTTCTTCTTCTATTATGGCAAGACACAGTAATATAATTAAGATTGCGCCAACAATCAAGCTGATCCAGTGTTGTGAAATAATAATCAGCGCAAAAATTATCAACATATGCCCAAAGAATTCAGGATGACGAACAAAAGCATACAAACCACTTTCAACAAGAGCTTCCCTGCTAATATCTTCCTTT
>CAZKAY010000067.1:0-11220 GCA_964550975.1 uncultured Thermoproteales archaeon
TATACATATTTTATTTAATGATATCATTTTGTTCCAAAATATCTTTTTAATGCCGGATCAACTATAAAATAATATTTTTCTGAGTTTTTTGATATAAATCCTCCATCTATAAGGCTTTTAACTAGATTCGTAAAATTCTTATCATATATTCTTTGATTCAAATCTAATTCCACTGATCGTTTCAGCTGACTCCATGTAAGCTCTTTTATAGCCAGATTTCTCATTATTGAAATATATCTATCCCTAGCCTGCCATCTTAAAGCAAGAAAATGTTTAAACTCATTGAAAGCTATTCTGGAAGCTATATCTAGGACCTCATCTACCACTTTCTTATCAAAAATTCTATTTCTCACCGACCTATATCCAAGTAAAGTCAACCATCCTACAACTCCGTTAAGCTTAGATACAGCATTTTCTATTAATTCTTCTGGAGGATCAATGCCATATTGTTTATATCCTTGTATCAAAAACTCTTTAGACATTTCCGGGGTAAAATTCTTTAGATATATTTTATCATATGCCCTGCCATAGAGTGGCGACTCTGGATCACTTATTTTCAAAAAATTGTATAGTAAACCTATCTGCGATCCAGTAAGCAATATTGAAATATTTTCGAAGAAATCATAAATATATGCGAGTATTCGTGTAAACCTATATCTTGCAATTCTTCTAAGCTCTTGAGCCTCATCAAATGCTAAAACTATATTCGTTCCAATACTTTCTGTAGCATCATTTAAAGCCCTAAACAATTCTATGATATTTAACCCTCCTCTACGCATACTTTTTATTTTTATTTTTAAGCCAACTATACTAATCTCTTCAATATGCTTTACAACTTCGAGAAATCTTTCAGCAATTCTTCTATTCTTTTCAAGAAATAAGTTTATTTTGTCTGAGAAAAACTTCAAGAATATATCCATAGTTATAATCCCGTCTCCAGGAATCTCCCTTAAATCAAATACTATGCAGGGTATCTTTGATTCATTAATAGCAGTATATAGAAGAGACGTTTTTCCAGTACGTCTCAAACCAAGTAATAGGATTAGTGGAGATGAGCTCATATACTCTATTAGCTTATGTAACTCCTCCCGTCGATTATATAAGTCAATACATCTTCTCTTTGGCCTAGGATCGAAATATGGAATAACTAGCACCTACTAGTAACTAGCACCTACTAGTAATATTCAAAATCTCATATTTAAAGCTATTGATGATTCGACAAGAATAATTTAATGAAATATTAATTTATAGATATTTAAATTTATTTTCTATGACGCTTTGAATCAATACTTTTGATCAATAGTCTTGTTTTACTTACAAAAGACGAAATAGATTTTTAATCGCCATTACCTGAATATCTAATATAGTCTACTAGACATTACATTTACCTATCAATTATCTAACTGACACGCTAGGCTAGTTCCAACTCATAGGAATTTAATGACTATATTTTCTATAGTTTTTTGTATATCTGAAACAGTCCTGAAAATCCATTTAGCCTCCTCACATTTCACATTTTTACTCTTAAAATATAATAGATTTAGACATTTCTCTAAAAAAGATGGAGGGATTTTCTGTAATTCTTTAACTTGATCGAAAATATATTTGTCGCCCTTTAGATAAACTCTATTTAATGGAAATAGTATTTTAAGAGCGGTAATTGCATAAATTTTACTGAAAATGGATTCAAAATCATAGTTTCTTCTAATATAATGATATTTAACAGCCTCCCTAAACCAACCCATTCTATGATAAGTAAATAAGATATTCATTCTCCTCTTCTCTTCAGGATATGTTTTAAGATATTCTTTAACTTTTTTAATAAGCTTTTTAGGGTCATAAATAATTATAGAATCTACAATATTTGATGCCTCAATTTCCCATTCACTTCCTATACCATGATACAAGTTCTCCTCCCATAGATGTAAAGGTATATAAGTGATGTCAACCTTATAACCTGATTCCTCTATAATCTCTCTTTTAGGCCTATCTCCATGTTCAATTAAGATACATAGATCTATATCTGATACACTATGTATATTTCCTCTAGCTACCGAACCAACTATAAATGCAGCAACAACATCATGTCGCGTCTTCACAATATGCATACCTATATGTTGTCCTAAAATTCTTAAAGTTTTCAATCTATCTAATTCCTCTTCCATAACCAAACCTTTCTTTAATACTAGCCCTAAATTGGATAAGGAAAATAAAATATTTAACCTCTACCATTATTTCCCTTTATCTCTCTAAAAATAGATCAAAATGTAAATCCATCAATTACATAGCCCTTTAATTCGAATAAAGAAGAAAAGAATTATCTTATCAGTAATTTTATGATTTATATGTTTAGGTGTAATTCCGTATGAAATATAGTTTAAATAGTTTAGCATAGAATAATGAAGGTATTAATATATTTATAGTAAAATTATTTAAGTATTAAGTGATTGAATATGGTTAGATGTGTTAGGGTTGCTTCTATATCCTTTAAGGGTGCTGGTAGGAAAGACAGTATCGAAGACACAGTAAATGCTAATATTAGTGAAATGGAAAAATTATTGGATAAAGCGTTATTAGATAATCCTGATATTATATGTTTTCCAGAAATAGCTCCTACCATTGGACTTAATATTAGAGAATCTATAATTATTGCATATAAAATGGGAAATAACATATTGGAGAGATTTAGAGAAAAAGCTGCTAAAAATAATGTATATATAGTTTTACCAATGATAATTATTGATGACGGATACCCATATAATGCTTCTATTTTAATTGGAAGGGATGGAAGTATTGTCGGCTCATATTACAAGGTTCATCCGACTATAAATGAGATTGAAAGTGGAATAGTTCCTGGAGATAAATATAATGTTTTTGATACCGATTTTGGTAAAATAGGGTTTGCAATATGCTTTGACCTAAACTTTAAAGATGTTATTGAGGGATTAAAGACTAAGGACGTTGAACTAGTATTTTTCTCATCGATGTATCCAGGTGGAAAACAAATAATATCATGGGCACTGGACTATGGTGTATACATTGTATCTTCAATAGGTGGTGAGGGAAACAGTGTAATTGTAGATCCTTTGGGAAGATTGTGGCTTGAATCAAGCAGATATAGTCCAATAATATGTAAGACTATTAATCTAGACTATGAAATACTTCATCTAGACTATAACTTTTCTAAGCTTGAGAAAATCAAGGAAAAATATAGAAATCTAATAGAAATAGAGGTTTCTAGACCTGAAGCAATATTCATGATGACGTCGTATTTAAAGGAAAAAACCGTGAAAGATATAATAAGAGAATTTGGATTAGAGACGCGGAAAGAATATTTTGCGCGTGCAAATAGAGTTAGAATGAATATGTTGAGGAAAAAGGGGATATATTCAAAGATAAAGTAGTCCAGATATTCGCGGGCATAGTGGGTCGGGCATATCTAGTCTTCCATTTTCAATATATGCTCGTGCATAGCATCCGCCAAGACATTTATAAACAAATTTACAGTTTTTACACTCCTTAGGGACACTATTGATATCTATCAATTTTTCCACCATATCGTTCTTCTCAAACTCTTCTACAGCCTTCCTTAACCCTTTCTCTCTAATATCTGAAACAACTATATCTATTATATCGCATAAAAGTATTCTTCCAGCTGGATCAATATCTATATTGTTCCATAGTCTACAGAACCCGTATCTAACATACTTTGACCTAACTATTAGCCCTACAAACGGCATACACCAAAACGATACCGGGAAACCTATTTCATCAGAAACATTATCCGCAAGCCTAATAGCCTTAAAACATTTCTCTGAATCTATATATAGATTGTTTATATAAGCGTTTCCGGATTTCATTGTAGGAATGATACACGCATTTAATGCTCCAATTTTCTCTGAAAATCTTATATATTCTCCTACCTCATGATAATTTATTTTGTTTATAGACATTATCAATGAAAAATCTATATCATTCTTCTTCAATATTTCTAGGAAGTTTATAGCTCTATCCCATAAACCTTTACCCCTAATATATTCATATGTTTCTCTCCTTACTCCATCAAGGCTAACATATATATGTGTATGTATTCTTTTTAGAAGATTAAGTATTTTAGATGAATAGTATAGTCCGTTTGTAATAAAATTACTATCCATATCATAACTATAAGTTTCCTCTAATAAAATCGGAAAATCTTTGTGAATTAATGGCTCACCTCCACTAAATCCTATATATTCTATACCTAATTCTGCAGCATCTCTAATCAATATAAGCTTTTCTTTTAAAGAAAGTTCTCTGAGATTTTTAAATCTCGGAGAAATATAGCAGTGTTTACAGTTAAGATTACATTTAGCAGTAAAAATCCATATAATGCTATCAATCATATTATCCCGAATATAATTAACGTAATTCTACCGATGTTCCCAGAGCTTGTCCAGGCAATCCTCTTCTAAACGATGCTAAAACAATCCCATTTTTCCCATGTACTCTAATAATTTTACCATGTATTCTAGTTCTAGTCCTTGGATGAATCCATATAACTTTCCTCCCAATATACTTATGTGCAGACTTATAGTCCTCAACTCCATCTATTCTTATCAAAGCATATCTTTCATATTGATTGTTACCGCTTCTCCGAAAGCTTACTATCACTGCTCTCATCGCATACACCATCCTATTATAGAATTATTAACATATTTATATTATTTCCGTTAACGAAAAACTATTGGAATATCTTCGTCCTCTACAACTATACTTTTCTCATCGATCCTTAATATCGGTTTAAATGCATAGATTTCTACACCTCTTTTAAAAGCTTCTTCAATCAAGTCTGCTATAACCGGATCTCCTTTAGAATAAGGTTTAAATATTCTAGCCAATGGATGAGCTACAGAAAATAACAATATACATCTATAACCCTTCTCATGAAGCCTTATAATATCTAAAATATGCCTCCTACCCCTAATACTTGGACAATCCGGATAACCTCCATAAAAATTATCAAACAATAATACTGCACTTTTCATTTCTATAAAACCTATTTTATCATTAAATTTTATCTGAAAATCAAGTCTAGAATTATTTATTTTAGGATATCTTTTCACAATTCTGTATGGATTAAGCCAATTAAAATATTTTCTTTGTGCAGCATTGTAGAAAACATCTTCCTGAAGCCTTGTATCGATTAAGGCAACCCTATTTTTTAAACCGACGTTTATCCCTATTAACTTATATCTAGTCTTCATACCTCCTTCTATACAATATCCCTTATTTCCGGGAATAAGTAGATCATAGAGTCTACCAGTATTAGTTATCCTAGCCTGAGTAATCTTCCCGTCAATTTTCACGTTAACAACAAATCTATTTATACGGCTAACAATAATACATTCAATAAGAGACTTAACCATATATTTAAACATCATAAATTCTATAAAACTCAACATATTTAATAATAACTTTATACAATGATTTATCTTCATTTAGTTAAATAAAACCTGGTGATAAGACAACAGAAAAAATTCTGGAATTTCTAAAGACTTAATATTATGGAGGACTTATTCCAAGTCTTTTCTTAAAGTATTCTTATAACCTTATTCTTCATGTTTTCTGGCATTTCTCTAAGGAATGGAAATTCTTCCGAGTTAGCCATCATCTTTATAAAACTATATATGAACGGCCCAAAGTATCTATATACTTCTCTACCAAAATATTTTGTATTACCATCTATATTATGTACTCCAAAATTTGCTTCACTTGATCTATGGAAATTTACTATAAGCATGTTTTTACTTGCAAATAGCACGCTGTCTGAAGAATATATGTCTTCACCTATGTTTAAATTTAATCCATATTCCTTACTATATACCTCTAGATAATTTTTTATTTGTTTGTTTAGGACCAGTATAACTACACTGTTTGTTCCAATTAATCCATCATGTATATCTAGATTTACTACAATTTTTATGTCTTCAGGCATTTTTTCATGATTTTACATATGCATATGATCCTCTTAACCCAAGTTCCTCTCCACTAAACAATATAAATCTAATATTTCTCTTTACTTTATCTTTCTTAAAGATTCTTGCTAACTCCAATACTAATGCCACTCCACCAGCATTATTGTTCATCTGGATACTTAGTTAAAAATTTATATTAGGTTTGAAACCATTATCTGGGGTTTATTTGTCAAATACGCGATAATAAGATTAATTATTTAAAACATTTTTCAAATAGCTTTTTTATTGCTTCTTCCCTCGATACCCCTCTTCTTTTCATCAATCTTTCGATATCTTTTGTTAACATTTTTCTAGCCAAATGAGGCCCCCAAATATCTATATAAAATTCATTTAGCTTTTCATATATATCTTTGACAAATAAACCTAAGGGCTTTAACCTAGTAATCTTACCATTTTTCTCAAGAAATGATATAAATTTTTCCAGCATTTCTCTAGATAAATTACTATTAGTGTAGGTTTCAAATACATTATTTTCTAAGCAAATCAACTTTACTCTATGTTTCTCGGAAACGATATAATAGGTAGCGCCAAGAATCCCAAATAATATTCCTAGAAGTAAAAATTCAAGTTTAATAATACCTATAATACTTAATATAAATACCAGCATCGTATTAAGCAATAGTAAGGTAATACTATAGTTTTTTCCATCTTCAGCCGAGATAGTATTTGGAGTTAACATTATATTCCATTCACGTGTTGAAAAATATCTTTCAAAATCTATGAAAATTTCATTCTTAGCGACATTCGACTTTATCCTCATATGTTATCATTTTAATACAATATATTTTTAAATATAAAAATTATGAAAACAAAATTAAAGTTATCTTTAATTAGGGTTAATAGCCTTTATTTTCTCAAAATATTTTAAGTCTATAAACATTTATTGTATTGGTGAGCATATGAGGATAAATAGGATTGAGGCATATTATATAGATATTCCTTATTTAGAACCCTTTAGAATAGCCTTAGGTACAAGTAGAATGTCTAGAAATATTGTTTTAAAAATATATACTGATGAAGATTATAGGGGTTTGGGTGAGGCCTGTCCTTCAAGACGAATAACATTTGATACACTTGAAAGTTCTATAGAGGCTTTAGAAAAACTTTCGTCTAAAATTTTAGGTAAAGATCCATTTAGAATAGAGGTTTTTCAAGAAATATATGGGAGTGTAAGGGGGAATACTTCTATCAAAGCTGCAATAGATATGGCTATATATGATTTAATTGGAAAATATTGTGGCAAACCAGTGTATAAGATATTTGGAGGATATAGAGACGAGATCGAAACAGACGTAACAATTGGTATAAAGTCTCCACATGAAATGGCTGAATCCGCTAAAAAATGGGTTAAAAAGGGGTTTAGAAAAATTAAGATAAAGGTTGGTATAAATCCTGCGGAAGATATTGAAAGAATACGAATGGTTAGAGAAGCTATTGGAGATAA
This sequence comes from uncultured Thermoproteales archaeon, assembly GCA_964550975.1. Taxonomy (GTDB): domain Archaea; phylum Thermoproteota; class Thermoprotei; order Thermofilales; family B9-G17; genus CAZKAY01. The sequence goes on from CAZKAY010000067.1 coordinate 7,462, forward strand.
TGTCGAGTTAAGAATAGATGCTAATCAAGGATGGTCTGTAGAGGATGCAATTAAAGTTTTAAATAAAGTTGAGAAATATAATATAAAGTTTTGTGAACAACCTGTATTATATACAGATATAGATGGGTTAAAAAAGGTTAAAGAAAATAGTCCTATACCTATTATGGCTGACGAGTCTGTACATAATTCTAGAGATGCATTAAAAGTTATCGAGAAAGATGCAGTAGATTTAATAAATATAAAGTTGATGAAAAGTGGTGGAATAAATGAAGCTATGAGAATTGCACATATGTGTGAAGCCGCTGGAGTACCTAACATGATAGGATGTATGGGAGAGAGTAAAATAGGAATTACCGCTGCAGTACATACCGCCTTAGCATTTAAAAATATAATATATTATGATCTAGATTCAGATCTACTTCATAGAGAAGACGTTGTGCTTGAAGGAGGCGCATCAATCGATAATGGAGTTAGGAGAATTCCTACAGATATTGCTGGATACGGTATACATAGATTGAGGATAAAAATGCTTCATCCAATAAAAATATGGAGACTATGAATTAATGTATTAGCGTACCTATTTTCTCTCCTACAACAGCCTTTAAAATATTTTCAGGATCTATTCCATTCAAGACTATCAGTTTAATTTTGGACCTCTCAATTATTTTTAATGCAGAAATATCGAATAGCTCATACTTTCCAGGAGCCTGTTTATTTTTCAATATAATTTCTTCAAACTTACTATAGCTTAATTCATCAAACTTTCTTGCATTCGGATTTTTTCTAGGATTCTCCTCATAAACTCCATCAACATTTGTAGCATTTATAAGTAGATCGGCATTAAAATATTCTGCAAGTATCGCAGCATCAAAATCCGTTGAGACTCCTGGCTCATTTCCTCCAAAAACTAAAATTTTATCTGTATACATATATTTCTCCAAATCATTTACCCTTTTTAGAGGTTCTCTATAAGCATATTCTCCTAATGCAGCTATAATTAAATATGCATTTAAAAACGTTGCTAATATACCTATTTGATCAGCAATAGTATTGTTTACACCAAGTTCTTTAGCAACATTAATGTATTCTCTAGCAACTTTACCTCCACCACATACGACTGCTAATTGATGCCCCATATCTTTAATTCTTTTTAAAACATCACCATATTTCTTAATATTATTTGCAGTTAACTCTCTCGTTATAAGGCTTCCTCCAAGAGATATAACTATCCTCATATTAATCACATATTTAACTATTACATATATTTAAACATCGATATTTTAAATTAGTTTTCTCAATTCATTTAGGCTGAAAATTATGGCGTCTGGATAGACATTATATTTTTGAAAAATATTTTCCTCAATATCATGTCTTTTTACTAAAATTGCGTTTAAGCCTACTTTTTTAGCACCAATTATATCTGATAAAGGAGAATTGCCAATCATAACAGCGTTTTGAGGACTAATATTTAAAAGATTAAGCGTCTTCAAATATATTTCTGGATGAGGCTTTACTTTAAGAATCTTATAGGAAGCCATGAGAACATCAAAATAATTTGATAATTTTAGGTGGGATATAACATATTCAAATCTAATAGTTGCATTTGACACTATAGCTGTTTTAAAACCCCTTTTTCTACAATAGTTTAGTATAGATAAGGTGTCTGGAAACATTTTAACACATCTAACCTCCATTGTATAAAAGATATCGAGACAATTTTTCACTAAATTTAATGATGGCATGATTCCAAGATTTTTAAAAATATTCCAGTATACATATATCATATCTAGCTCATTAAGTGTACCTTTAATCCTCTCCAAACATTTTTCGAAAATATTATTATATATTTTTATAAAATAATTTATACTAACGTTGTATCCAAGCGATTTAAGATAAGCTATTAATCTGTTATAAGCTTTAAATCTATACTGTTCCTCTTCATCTCTCTCCTCATATACAAGGGTTCCATAAAGATCGAATAAAACTGCTTTTATCTCTCCCATCACTACACCATTAACTTTACTGTAACTATTTCAAAAGGTTTAACATTAACTATAATATTTCCTCTATCAATTTTAAGATCTGATACCTTTTCTTCAAGCAAATTCGTTTTCACAGCACTCTTTACTTCTTTAAAGAATGTAAGATATCCTTTAACACTCTTTCCTTCAGCTTCATAGAATCTTAATATAACTCCATTATCTTCACATCTTTTTAAAACAGTTAATACTAGGTTTTCCGGAACCAGTGATATAAAACTCTTTTCTTTAGGAAGAAATCCTTTATGCGGAGTTGTTTTTACAGCAATTAAAGGTATATTAAACTCTAATGCAGTTCTATAGGATTTTGCCTCTCTCCATGTCTTTATATGAGGATATAGAGAATATTCAAATAGATGATAACCCTTCTCCAATGCCTTTGAACCTAAAGGATAAAATATATAATGTTTTCCGGCCTTCTCTAAAAACATTTTACCTATCTTTCTCAACCTTAGCTCTCCGAATGGAGCGTCTAGATACATTGCATCAATACTTCTCAATAAAGTTAGTATCATTACATTCTCTACAACACTATTTCCAGGTATACCTTTGTTAATTAACGTTACACCATAATCTTTATTTGAAACGTCTATCCAGTTGATTGCAGGATATTCTCCCTCATTTCTCTCAATAGCTCCATAAGGTATTTCATGCCATACCTTATATTTAGATATATTTATTGGAAAAACTACTCTAACTCTATGATTCTCGTCTCCAAACTCTAATTCAGTGTTAAAATCTATTCTTTGAACCTTATCATATATAATTATCCTTTGCCTATATTTTGTGTTTCCAACTACACCGAAAATATATGCTACAGCTCTTATAGGACCTTTTTCAACAAATATACAGCGTGAAACACACTTCATAGTATTTAGTCTAGAATTTAGATCAGGAGGATCTCTAATTGGAATGGCCACTAAATGTGGATCTATATCTCCATTAATATGACATACACTACCATAGTCAGGTTCGATGAAAACGCTGTTTCCAAGATATTTGCTAGAATCTAAAACATTTTTCCCCAACTCCTTATCATAAATACTAACAATACTTTTAGATAAATGGTCTAGCTTTATAGAATAATATCTATTCTCCATAATATAATCACTTTCAATCTCAGAAACCTTTATACTTGTCTCAAAGCTCTCTAAACTTTTCTTTGAGGATGGCAATATATAGTAGACTCTATATCCCAAAGATGGCATATTTTCTGCTGTAAAAATTAGCTTTACAATTCCAAGAGATCCATCAGGATTTTTATTAACATCTATTATCTGGAAAGGAATATTATTTCCCTTCCAGTCAACCACTTTTAGACCCTTAATTTCGGGATCTGTAAAGGCTACTGTTACCTCAACTATATCAGTTCTATTCCATGAAAGAGGATTTACCACTACAACTGGAATCCCATTAAATTCTGTGGAAGTATCTATCTTATCTACAATTATTTGAAGAGATTTTTCAAGAATCTTTCTACAAATGTTTTCAGCAGACTCATAGTTTTTCAATACAATATCATATACTTCATCTATAATTTCACCATTAATTGCATCATGAAACTGATTTGTTAAAACAAGTTTTAAGGCATTTTCTAACTCTTCTTTAGGAAAAGATTTTTTAAATAGAGATGCTATAGTGGCCATCTCCTCAGCAATGAGATAAAGATATTCTACTCTTCTATTAAATTTCTTTAACTCAATTCTAGTACTATATGTTC
>CAZKAY010000068.1:0-1572 GCA_964550975.1 uncultured Thermoproteales archaeon
CATTCTTACACTTCCTTTTTAGCGAGACCTATCTTGTACTTCATAGGTGAGAGTTCTATCAGAATATTCTTCATCTTCGGATAGAAGGGTGTAAGAAATAGCCCTAGGATTAAATGTGGTGCTATTCCCCATGCATCTCCCGCTAAGGACCAACCCTCCTCAATCACTTCTCCCCACAGAAGGGGATAATATGCGTCAAGAATGTCTGCAATTATTACAAGGATATTGAGAATCATGAGAATCACTGCAAGAAGCCATCCAACAAATAGATAGCCATGATATTTTTCGTCTCCAAGATGGTTCAAATATACTGCCTTAAGCAGCACAACACCTACTGTTAAAAGCACAAGTCCAGAGAAAACGTCTGGAAAAGCATTAGGTATATATGTATCGAGAACCGGAATCCCTACTTGTACATTTCCTCCCAGCCATGGAAGCCACCACGCAATTATTCCATTGTAAAACTGCATTATCCCGTACCCTAGATAAAGTAGAGATATCATGAAGATGTAAATACTCTCTTTCTTCCCTATTTTCATATTCTCCATTTACATCATCCCCATTAAATAGCCAATTGCCAAAATAGTCCAAGACACTATATAGGCAAGTATAATTCCATAGACAAATGTAAATATTGCCCATTTCCATCCTGCTTCATGCTTTATTGCTCCAATTGTTACTATACATGGGATATAAACCAAAATGAATACCATGTATGAATACATTTGCAGTGGTGTATACATACTGGCCATCTTCATTGGTAGAGTTTCTTCTGATACACCGTAAAGTAAAGCAGAGGATCCGAGAACAATTTCCTTCGCTATGATCCCAAACAATGCGGCTACAAGCAGCCTCCAATCCCATCCGAGAGGTGTAGCTAATGGAAGTAATGCTTTTCCAATAGCAGCTGCCAAGCTATTTTCTGCATTCTCTGTATATGTAAAGCTAGTGCTCGTTATAAGCGATACTCCAAGTAACAGCATTCCTGGTAATATCACTTTCCCCGCTTTTGTGAAAAATAATTTTCCCCTTGCCCATGCCTTAAGTAAAGATACCTTTAGAACAGGCATCTGATATGGTGGAAGTTCCAATATAAACGGTGAAACCCTTCCCTTCAATAATGTTTTTCTGAGAATAGTTGCTACCATAAATGCAAGAATTACTCCAAGAAGGTATAGTGATAGAATGATATCGCCTCCTTTATCCCCCCAAAATGCTCCGACTACTGCGGCAAAGAATACTAATCTCGCGCCGCAGAGCATCAAAGGATTTATTATTATTGCAGCTAACCTATCTTTTTCATCCGGTATCGTTCTTGTTGAATAAACTGCAGGAACATTGCATCCAAGACCTAAGATCATTGAAATTATTGCCCTTCCGGATAGCCCTAACTTTCTCATAATCTTGTCCATTAAAAATGCCGCCCTCGCCATGTATCCGAAATCCTCAGCGAGAGACAGTGCAAAGTATAATAGAACAATCAGCGGAACAAAACTTAGTACCATTCCAATTCCATTTAATACTCCATAATCTCCAAAGAGTAAGTAATCAAGCCATCGTATTCCTGTAGCT
>CAZKAY010000068.1:1672-11180 GCA_964550975.1 uncultured Thermoproteales archaeon
TATCTTTCTATTTTTTCATTATACCTTATTTCTCTTTTTACTGGTTTTTTCGCGGATTCTATTATGGCATCCAATAGCTCCTTCATCCCTTCCTTTCTAGGAGCAACCATAGGTATTACTGGAACCCCCAACTTCTTTTCCAATTTTTTAACATCTATTTTTATGTTTTCCTTTTCAGCCAAATCCATCTTGTTTAAGGCAATAATTACATTTGCTCCAAGTTCGAGTAACTGTAGTGTGAGATAGAGGTTTCTCTCCAGATTTGATGCATCAACGATGTCAACTACAACGTCCGGCCTCTCTCGAATAATATAGTCTCTAGCAATTAATTCTTCTATGGAATATGCGGTTAGACTATATGTTCCTGGAAGGTCGATAACGTATATTTCATAATCCTTATAGTTTAATGTTCCTTCAGCCTTATCAACTGTTTTTCCAGGCCAGTTACTGACATGTTGGTGTCCACCTGTTAGATTATTGAATACTACAGATTTTCCAACGTTTGGATTTCCAGCAAGTGCTACATTTATTTTCATTATTCCACCTCCACAAGTATTTTCATGCATATTCCCCTTCCTAAGGCGATTCTTGAGCCCTTTATCTCCAACAATATAGGGCCCCCACCTATGGAATGTATAACTCTTACAGTAGCTCCGGGAATCAAGCCTAAATCCGCAAGCCTTCGCATAACTCCCCTCCCTCCTCTGATAAATACAATCCTCAGAGTTCTTCCCTCAGGAGCCATCACAAGTGGAATCATCCCTCCAGTCAAACTATTAAAGAACATTGACTTACTAACGTTTTGACTTCCAGTAAGCGGAAACCTTATTTTCATCACTTCACCTCAACAAGTATAGTCTTTGCCTCATTCCTCTTTAATGAAAGCTTGTATCCTTTCACCTCAAATTCTATAGGGTCTTTCAAAGGAGCATTTCTTATTACTTTCACCTTCTCACCTTTTACCATTCCCATTTCTATAATTCTCCTTATTGTCATAGGATCTCCGCCTAATATGCCAACGATTACGCCCTCCTCTCCGGGCTTTAGTTCACTAAGTCTAACCTTCATTTTATCAACCTGATATATTTATAATATTAGACATATCTAATATTATTAGATATGTCTAATATTTAAATTTTTTTATTTTTGTGCAATTGCACAAAAAATTTTTAGCAAAAAATACAATTTATATCCTGCTAATCCGACTACCTAATATAGGCTTGGATGCGAATAAATATAGGAATTATTTTAAATTTATTTCAATAAGATAATATTATGTAAAATCTAGATGTTCGATCAGATCTATTCTTCCAATTTTCTTTTTGAAATCTTCAGAATTTTTGAAAGGTCTATTTATAATGATCTTTATAATAGTATTACTGTCTATAGGTAACATTTTTATACTCTTCAATGAAAGTTTATTTATCTTAATGGGATATGGTAGTGCTTGTATAGATCTAAAACCATGGTTTATAACAAACACATCTATATACTTGTTTAACTCCAATTTCATGGGTATATCGATTAGTATGGGATAACTTCCAACTTGTCTAGCATAGGTTCTATTTCCAACATATTTTTCAGTCATAGCCTTTTTTAAAACAGTCTTTTTAGGAATAACTCTGCGAAGCATGGGTAAATCTATCTCCCTCCTAATTTTCTCCTTATAGTATTTAAAAATACCTCTATGCTTCCTAATAATTCTTACACCTATCCTCCACATCCTTGTACCTGGAAGTGGAAGTACTTGCCTAATATTAATTCTCCTAACCATCAATCCCTCATCTAAAACTTTTTTAAGAAACTCATAGTTTAAAATATATGTTTCCTTAGATTCTCCCATCAATCCATATACAAAGTTTAATCCAGGTAAAAGCTCCGGCATACCGTTCCATCCACGAGTCCCACCAACCTTATTCAAAATTTTAATTGCTTCAAATGCTTCATCCGGATAAACTTTCAGATTATTGGCTTTAATAACTCTAGGATCAGTCGACTCTATACCATATGCGGCAACATCTCCAGGAGTGTGGTTTTCGATGATAATTTTACTTATCTTTATAGATTCTTTAGGATAATGATATATGGTGCCTGGATTTACATTATCTATATGTAGGACATCTAACTCTGGAGCCACCTTTCTAATTCCCTCGAAAAGTCTTTTAATGGCCCTTACATTTGGTTTAGGAAACTCCATTCTACCAGTATCTTTAGCCATATATGTATATAGGTCTGCCTGTCTACCAATCCTAAAATTTCTTACACCAAAACTATATAGTGTCTCGATTTCCCTTAAAACGTCTTCAATAGGTCTATAAATTACCTTACCATATAAAGGTTCTATGCAAAATGAACATCCACCAACAACATATCTTGGACAACCCCTATACGTCTCAATTTCACATATAAGGTTTAAACCATAGTTAGGATGCATTTTTACAATAAATGCACCTTTAACTGCAAAAATACTTGTCAAATCATAGTTTTCTCTAACAATATTTGGGTCAACTTTCTCTATACTAAACCCTTCTTTTATGAAATTATATACTACTAGCTCTACATCACCCTTAACTATTAGGTCGAAATCTTCACTAAAAATTGTTGAGGATTCGGCTATTCTTCCTCCCTCGATACCGAAACCAAATCTAGCTGCAGGTCCTCCTAAAATCTTTATAGGTCCCTTAATCAATCTACTTAAAAGCTTTATCTCATCGATCTTTATGGGCTCTCCACCAATATATTTCCCTGGAACGGATACACCGCATAGAAATATGAGTAACTTAGATTTCGAAGAAGCTTTTAGAAAAGTATCTAGATTTTTTCTAACATAGTCTATCGTAAAATAATATATTTTGGCTGATCTAGATACATGTTTAATCGCGCCTGCAACATATCTTGGATATACGTCTAGATATGGAGGTACACCTAGGCCTGCAGGCTCATCCGAATAACCGTCTAGGATAACGACATTAAACATGAATATCTAATAAATAATATATAAACAATATTTAAGAAATTTCTCCAGACCTAATTTTTTCAATCAATTCCCTACTGCTAGTAATTTTTGCACCATATATTTTCTCTAAATATCTTATTCCAGATTCATGATCCTCTTTTGTAAATGCTTCTACACAGTCTTCAGGTATAATTATATTATATCCTCTAAAGAAGGCATCTGCAGCTGTATGTCTTACACATACATTTGTATGGAGTCCGGTAAGTATAACTGTATCTACTTTTAGTTCTCTTAGCAGTAAATCAAGATCTGTTTGGAAAAATGCACTATATCTTCTCTTCCCGATAATATAATCTTTTTTATCAGGCTTTAGCTCATCTATGACCTCCGCTCCTTCAGTACCCTTAACTGCATGTGGACCCCATAAATCAAATTCTTTATCAACCTCAGGCAGATGAGCATCATTCCCATATATTATTGGAATATTTTTTTCTCTAGCAGCCTTAATCAGATTTTTTATATTTGGTATTATTCTTAAAGCTCTATCACATTTTAAAGCTCCATATACAAAGTCCTTTAACATATCTATAACTATTATTGCAGTCTTCACACCATCACCGTAATAATATTTTGGATGGAAATATTTATAATAAATTTTATAGGCAAAGAAGACCCTTTACATAGATTTCATGAAAATATTTTCCTATTTATTAAATTATGAATTTAGCGTATAATCATACCCTGTTCTAACTATAGTTATGTTTAGCTTTCATACCATGCAACTTCGAATTTAGATTTTATTTTACCTATGTATGGACAATTTTTAGGTCTTATCTTATTTTCGGGACATGTTCCCAGATTTATGCCTCTACATCCCACATACTTAAATATCTCTGGAACAAGTTTTTTAACAATTTTATGTATTTTTATAGCTATTTCCCTGATTTCAGGTGCAGCTCTAACACATAATCTTAATCCTAGAAAGTTTATTAAGCTTCTGGCGTTAATTGTCCAGACGAACTCGGTATATGTTCCTAAAGGCAATACGTATCTTGCAACTTCACGTCCATATCTCTCTTTTAGATATCTATACATTTTATGCATCTCATCAATATATTCATCAACTTTATCTCTATCCTTCTCATCCATATCTATTGGAAAATATATTTTACTCATACTTTCTTCACAGTATCTTGTGCTTCTTGTCGTATGACTTGCAATCCTATGCTCCAAAATTTCTCTTTGACAAGCTATACTACACTTTATATAGAAACTGAACCAGATATGTTCTAAAGCACTACTATAATCGTTTTTCACAATAGTTTTAATGATCTCTTCATCACTTATATCTCTAAGATTGTCGGCCGTCAATTTACATGCATCTACAACTATTTTTATACTCTTTTTACCACTCCAGTTAAGTAGCCTTACCTCAACCAAAAAATACACCAAGATTTAATATATTTGAATGATAAATAGAATTTTAGGTTAAGAAAATAATAGAAATTTTAGAATAATATGTGTATAACATATTTAGATGTATTGTTATACCTTAACCATATATTTCTTTTAAATATTCTATCATCCCCATTCTTGGCGGCTTACTATACTCCAATATTATTCTTTCTCCAAAATTGTTTACTATGACAGTTAGAAGTATCTCTAACTCATGTATGCTTATCGGTTGTTTAGCCGATTCAAGATCTATTTGTATAAAGAAATTTTCCTTCGGAATATCTATTATCTTATACTCCTTCTCCGCCCCATATAATATATAGTCTATTGATGGAGGAATATGTCTAACAATTATATCCGCATACATTTTTATTTTATCGAGTTTTGCCTTATCGCTGAGCATTAATGGTCGACCTATTAAACCTATTTCCAAAATTCTTCCACCAATAATATCTCTTACATTTTTTAATAGATATGGATTAAGCATATTTATTGAACCCATTATCCTTATAGAATCTATATTTACATTACTTACTAGCTCTGAAATCTGATTTAAAATATTTTTCTGGTCTACAGGTACCACGGCTATACCTACACTTATCCCGTTTCTATATAGAAATTTTATCCAATTATATATTGATTTCAAATTTAGATACTGCTGAGGCAATGCTATAACCACTTTTTCTGGATTTATATTTAAAATAATGTTATTCCATATTGGAATCATACTTAGATTTTTTATTAACACATAGAATACTTTAAGCCTTATATCTATTTGTTTAACAACCTTAGGATATATTCTTACTATTATGAATGGCCTGAAAACTGCTAGTACTTCGAAGTAAATTCTAGGAGATCTACTTATATATCTACGGAAAATATTTTCTTCAAAAACAAATATACCACTCTTTCTATGCATAATGATTTCTCTCAACATTTCTTCACTCCTAACTTCTCCATACATTCCTCCATCAGTTAGTCTGCCAGTTGTCAGTGTTATAAAGTCTGCCATCATACCTCTGGGAACATGTATTATCTCATCTTCATCAACATTCTCCCGTATCCATTCAGCAACTAAATAGGATTGTCTATAATTAAATAGATCTTCAAAAATACTTCCTTCCGGTTTTACAGGTTTGCCTAGTGAATATATATTTATTAGTAAAGGTGTCGGTGTAAGTGATATAAAACCTCTTCTAGGCGGAGGTCTAAACATATGAAATGAGATAATTGGTTGTGGTATAATAGTCAATAATAAGCAAATCAATATAGCGATTATAGATAATTTTTTCTTTGAAACCCATTTTTTAAAGAAAAATATTATTGTGGAGAAGCCTACTGCTTCAACCATCGAGTTTACAATAGGTGAATGTAAATAATATCTAGCTTGATAAGTATAGAAAATTGGTATAAAGCCAATAAATCCTGCTAGAAGCAAGCTATACTTTATATCTCTCCTCATTTTTATGATGGATATGGCTACTCCGACTATCAGCAGTGGGAGTAATATTAAATTTACTTCGGGTAATACAAATTGAAGTGGTTTAGGCATAGCTCTCTCAAATTTAATCCAATCTCTAAAAACGTATAATCTATATATCCATGGAGTAAATAGTAGTGCTGACAAACCCAGTGTAAGTCCAAGTTCTTTAAAATATTTTTTACCTCCAATCCCTGCAAGAAATGTAAAAATTATTATGCTTAATATAAATATATATGGTATTCCTAGATGAGAGTATAGAGATATCGTTAACATCATGGTCGATAAGAATATATTCTTTTTATAAAAATATAGTGCAAGTAAGGGATATATTATTGATAAGAGTGCTGTAGGCGCAACAGTACTCATCCACGAGAAAAACGGTATATTTAGAGATAAAAATATTGTTGAGAAAAACGCCTCTCTAGATCCAAATAAACTTTTCATAGTAAACCATATTGAGAAAAGAGATAGAGGATATTGTAATATAACTATTAATCTACCGATACTAATATAGTCTAAAAATGTGATATCATGGATAAACCATATTAAGATATGAAGGAAAGGTGGATAAAGTTGTGGTCTACCTACGGGAGCATATTCATAGTAATCCCAGACAGTAATAGTCTTAAAATCACTATACATTTTACCCATAAGTAGATGATATGGTGTATCCCAGCATTTTAGAATCTTATCCCAGTTAAGCATCATCAATACAAAGTTTAATATTATATAAATTATTGAAATATAATCCAGCTTATTTTTAAACAGCTTCATGGTAAACTCCTTCAAAATACTATCAGAAGACTTTTATACCAATATAAATATTTTATTCAATAATAGTCTAGAATATTTACAATAATATATTGAATACAGGCTTACAGTATTAAAGTAGAGAGGGATTATAACTATTGATTAGACTTACCTAATAGATTTAGAATTCTTGCTTATAGAAATAGCCATTCATAATTTAGATTCTGCAAGTTTAAGATAATGATTGTTAATAAGACATGAGTGTTTCAGATTTAGTAATAATCTTTATATTTATTAAGTGTTACTAAATAAGTGGTGGAAATGAATGCCTTATATAGTTTATGCTAAAAATTTGGCTTCAAATTTCAATGAGTTTGTCGAGGAATTTCTAAGTCTATTGGCTAAAAGCGGTATACATGTATATAATTATCGTTCAGAAGGAAATACTATATATGCTTCTATAAAATATACTGATGAAACTGGGGAAATGACTATAACTCCAATTGGTAATGATATACAGATATCATACACCGCTAGTGGAGGACCAGAAGTAGCTAAAGAGACTATTAAGGGTGCCGCTCTCGGAGGAGGAATCTCCACAGTAGCTGGTATAATTGCTGGAAGAAAAGATATTGATCAAATAAAGGCCGGTGTTGCTGGAGCGGTTGCTGGAGGAGCATATGGAGCTATAAGAGGCTATGAAAAAGAGATGAGAGAAAAAGTGATGTTTGCGAAGCTTCTGGCTAGAACTGTTGAGAGAGCCCAGAGAAATGTGGAGAGAAAGATTAGGATGAGGAAAAACGAGATAGAGAGACTTAGGAGAGGAATAGAGAGACTTAGTCAGCAGAAGGATAGACTTTTAGCTAGATATGAAGAGTTAAAGGGTGAGATTGAAAATATAAATATTAATGCTGAATCTAAGAGAGCTGAGGAAGAGGCGAGACATTTAACCTATATAGCTAGTATAGAGTCTGCAAACCTTACTGATAAGGTTAGACAAAGGAGGATTGAAAGTGAAAATAGGAGATATAATGCTGCTTTATTAAGAATAGAGGCTTGGAAAAAGAGGAGTTTAGCGAGAATAAAGAGCGAGATGGCTAGGATAGAGAGAAATATAACTAGAATAGATCAAAAAATTTCACAATACTCTGCTAAATTATCGTCATATCAATCCAGTACTCCCACAACTCCCCCACCACCTCCACCGCCACCATAGTAACGAGGGAGATTATTGAAAAAAATTCCTAGAAATTTTTCTATAAGTAGAGCTAGGTATGCTCAGAAAATAATTGCCGAAAAAGTTTTGGAAAAAGATTTTCTTCCAGAGAGAATAGAATATGCTGCTGGAGTCGATCTAGCATATAGGGATAACCATGTAATAGGATCTGCAGTAATAGTTGAATATAAATCTTTTAAAGTTGTAGAGAAAAAGTATGTTATAACTAAAGTAAAATTTCCATATATTCCAACCTTACTTGCTTTTAGAGAAATTTTCCCTGCATGGAGTGCTATAAATAAATTGGAGAAAAGATATGATATAGTTTTTGTCGACGGTAATGGGAGACTTCATCCATATAAGGCTGGATTTGCATGCCATCTAGGTGTAATTATAGATAAACCTACGATTGGAATAGCTAAAAAACTTTTATGTGGTAGAGTTGGAGCATGGACGCGTAATTATGCACCAATATATTATAATAATGAAATTATTGGATACGCTTTAAAGACGCTTGAAAGGGCGAAGCCGATATATGTAAGTATAGGTCATAAAATATCTATTAAAACAGCAATAAAGCTAACCCTCCTATTTACAAGAAAGGGATTAAAACTACCGGAACCGATACGACAAGCCCATATATTGGCAAATAATATGACACATATTTATCAATAAAAAATTTTGATAACTAATTTCATCCTTCCTTAAAATAGGATTATCTTAATATTAATAGACTTCTATCTTTAAACCTAGTACTCGTGAAAAATGTTTAATATTTCTTGAAACTAACTTTAAATTGTAGCATAAACATGTCGCAGCAATAATTATGTCATTATATCCTAAAACCTGACCTCTCTTCATTAAAAATGCTTCTATTTCCGAAGATTTTTTAGCCACCCTATATGTATAGGGAATGATTTCAAATTTCATGAGATCCGATTCAGCCTTTCTAAGCATCTTGTTAAGCTTATCTTTTCTTTTAAAATATGAGAAATATGTTCCTAAAAGATATTCATGAACGGTAACTACTGATATGGCCCGAAAAGCCATCTCCCTTTCAACTTTTCTTGCAAAATTTAGGGCTCCCTCATCTCCCTTAGCAAGATTTATAAGGAAATCTGTATCGAAAAGATACATTTTACTCGCCAAGCAACTTCAGAATTCTCTTTTTCCTCTCCAGATCAGCTAAGTTTGCTAACTCTTTATATTTTATTAACATTTTCCATCCTTCTTCTGTAACTGTATTCGAGCCAACAATATCTAGAAGACTTCCTCTCCTTTTAATTAATCTCATGATTACATCACTAAAACTTTCTCCGGGTAACTTAATCTTACTTAACATGTCATAAACTTCATTTGAGACAGCTATAGTTCGAGCCAATATAATCACCCATATATTATATATACATATGCATATATATATTTAATCAAAGACTCATCTTTATATTTAAGATAACCTATGTTTATATTTCAATTAGAGGTATCTTTATTAAGAGTATGAAATACTTGTATTTCAAGCTAAGTATATTTATATTAGATTTTAATTGATTTATTGTGAAACTTTGGTGAAAATATGGATAAAATTAGGATTGGTATCATAGGTTGTGGTACAGTTGCGGATTATGGTCATATTCCAGCTGTTGTGGAA
>CAZKAY010000069.1:0-11079 GCA_964550975.1 uncultured Thermoproteales archaeon
TTTTATTATCTAAATAACTTTATTCATAGTATGGAGGCTATTATATTTGATTTAGATGGAACATTAGTTGATTCAACTAAGGGTCATATAGATTCATGGATCGAGGCATTAAAAATATATGGATACGATGTAGACGAAGAAAGAGTTAGAAAAGAGATGGGTAAGACGAGTATAGATATAGCTAGAGCTTTAACTAACAGTAATAATATAGAATTGATTGAGAAAATTGCTGCCCTAAAGGATAAACTTTTCTTTAAAAAATACTTTGCTGAAACAGTTTTATTAAAAAATGTTTTAAAGGTTCTTAGAAAACTCAGATCTATGAATATTAAAATATATGTTGTTTCATCGAATCCTAGGAAAGTTATATTAAGAGTATTGGAAAGTACCG
The DNA here is from genome assembly GCA_964550975.1 of uncultured Thermoproteales archaeon. GTDB lineage: Archaea > Thermoproteota > Thermoprotei > Thermofilales > B9-G17 > CAZKAY01. The sequence goes on from CAZKAY010000069.1 coordinate 392, forward strand.
GCATAAACATATATATAGACGATATTGTAGGTATAGATGATGTAGATAGAGGCAAGCCGGATCCCCAACCATTTCTCTATATATTAAATAAACATAAATTGAGAAAAGATGAATGCATAATTGTTGGAGACAGTATATATGATATGATTGCTGGTAAGAAGGCTGGATTAAAATGCATAGGTATTTTAAGTGGAGTAAATAGTAGAGCTGAACTACTTAATGCTGGAGCTGACAACATCATTAATAATATTATCGAATTATTAGAATATATTTAATTGGACTGAAAAGTATTGGAGATAAGATTGAATATATATGTTGTAAATAGATCTTATACTAACATAATTTTATTTCTTTTAATATTTGTTTATGAAATATAATTAGTAATATAGCGAATTATTAAAATATATTTGAATTAATAAGATAGAAACAACATTAAGATTAATATTGGTTTATCAAGGCTAGAGAGCGTTTATAATCTATGGTTAAGACAACTTATTTTTATCAAATTAAGATTAACAATCCTTCACTAGAATAATTACATCAAACCATTCTAACTTATTACTAGTAATACATCATTATCGCTAAATCTATAATTATCAGACCGCTAATTAACTCTGAAACTTCTAGGATCTTATTTATATAGATTATTCTTTTACCTATAATTTTCATTACTAATAGGGACGAGTTAATTATAATAAATGCTATTAATATTGCAACTTGAGTGCTAATATTTCTTGTATATAAGACATAGTTAAATAAGAGTAGTAGGATATACGTAAACTTTAGCCTATTATTGTTACCTACAGGTAGTCTATATACACTAGCAGTAACTATAAGAGATATGGAGAATAAGGTAAAAATACCGAGTGAAATATAATTAATTGTAATATAATTTAAAAGTAGTGTAGTAATAAGTAAGAATATAAGACTATAAATATTTATCACAGTAAAATAATGTATTAAGCGCGTATTTTGTGTTAATATTTTAAAGTAAATAACAGAAGTTAGGAGTAGTATTAAAATAATTAGTGTAAAGACGTAATAATCGTCACTAATTCTAACAAGTAGGCTATTATGATATATTTCATCAATAATATTTTTGTCTAAAATACAGTATTCGATAGAATCGAGAAGTACGTATTTTTCTCCCTCCTTATATAGTATGTTGTTCCAACAAGTAAGATTATGCGCGCGGTTAACTACAGCTATAATTTTGGAATCTCTAATTACTATAGTAAGAGGAATCATATAATTATGGAAACCGAGAGTATCGTAGATCTTCTTGAAAGTTTTCATATATACCTGATCAGAATAAATATCCCTTATAACAACATTTATACCCTCAAACTTTTCCTTAAATAATCTAGTTTGTCCTTCACAATATGGACATATTTCAGAGCTGAACATGATAATTAAATAACAGTTGCTCTGGACTATACTAGAAACCAAAAAAGCTATAATTAGAATAATGGCTATATAAAATCTTAAAGTCTTTCCGGTTATAAATTCTGTATAAACTTTTAAATACTTAGACTTATATTTCACGGCTCTCCTGAGTCTTATAGGATTTATAATCCATAAAAGAATTAAAAAGAAATCAAATATAAATAGCAATGTTGGACTTATTTTGATCATCTTACATGTGGAGAAAATATAGATAAATATGAATATGAACATTATTAAATAAAGTGTTGTAACATAAAGCCTATTATGTATTTTTATTTTCTCACCCTTTACTATATTCTAAATAAGCGTATCTTAAATCTATATATTCAACTAAATTTTCAATAGGGATGGTGGGTATTATCCTTAAAGCAATGGCATATTTATCCTTTAAACCAGTACCTCTTGACCTAAGTTCCGGGGTCTTTAAATCTATTGTAATTTTCTTATACTTAGGCTTTATTTCAGCAAATTTTAAATTTCCAATCCAAATAAATGCAGTAACCATAATATAGTTTCCACTTCTAACCATAGGCTTATCTGTTATAAATCCTAACGCTATTGTTTCACCAAGCTGAAGGGGCCACTTCTTAAATTTAATTGTAATATTTTTCAAACAGAGGTAATATCCATTTACATAAAATTTAATTTTATGTTTGAATAGAATAAAATATCCTTCCTTTAATTTTATACTATCATATACTATCTTTCTCTCTAATATAGAGAAATTTTTAATAAGCAAATCATTGATCTTGACAACATTTTTCAGATATATTTTCTCCGAAATGTTCTTTTTATATGGATTTTGACTAGGATAATAATAGTATACTAGTATAAAAGAAATAGTTACAATTACTAAGAAAAGAAAAAACAATAATTTTTTATGCATTATAACAGCACTCGTCATTTGTCCATCCACCACTACAGCAACCTTCCATACAGCTTGAGGCTATACTGGATACTAGACCGAAGTATGCACAGTCTATGATATCACCTATTATTCTGAAGTGAGGGATAAATTTATCTATTACCATTACCAGTCCCGTATTAATAACATCTATTATATCACCTTTATAAACATTATATACCAATTCTACGCTATCTATTATTATGAGACAATCAATTAATGCGTCTTTAACTTCCTCACTCCACATATCTACACACATTTTTAAACAATTAATATCAAATTGCCTACATTTTCTGCAAGAGTAGCATCCACCACGCTCAGCATTCGGTTTTACATAACAACCCCCTGAAGGCTCAGCAATAACTTTTAATACACCAGTATTCAGAAATATTAGAAAAATAAAAATTATTATTGATTTTCTCATTTTTTCACCAATATATATATGTAAATGTAATATATATTACGATATTTTTTAATTATTTTTTACATTCGATAGCGTTAATTTTTTAAAAAAATTATTTTTTAATAAATAAATAGGGCATTTATTTTAAAATTTTCTTCACTTTTAGATCAATATATTTATTATAACTAATTTTAATCTGTTATTTATACTAATAAGTAAATATTTTATATAGTTAAATTTAGCAATTAAATAATTATATATGCTAATAATTTTCCTAAGGAAGGAAAATTTGTTAAAGATAAAAATTTATTTAAATGGGGTTGATATATTTGAAGGCGATAGGTGTTATTGGAACGCATAAATCTGGTAAGACTACTTTAGTTGAAAATCTTGTTAGAAGACTTGTTGAGAAGGGTTTTAGAGTTGCTACAATTAAATCAATATATCATGCTAGAATAGATATTGTGGGAAAAGATTCTTGGAGGCATGGGAATGCTGGTGCAGAGGAAACTATTCTATATGCAGATGAAGAAATATTTAGAATTCTCAGACATAAATATAGATTTTATGATGTAGTAAACATGTTAAGGAACTATGACTATCTTGTCTTAGAAGGGCTTTCGACTTTAAAAAATTTTTATGGTGTAAAAATAATTACTGCAAAAAGCATTGAAGAGGCTAGAAATCTTATAGATAGCTTAACTATAGCTGTAAGCGGTCTCGTATCAAATATTACTAATAAAATAGAATTTAATGGTAAAATTATACCTGTATATAGTTCTATAAATGATATAGATAAAATATTGGATCTTGTATTGGAGAATAGTTTTGAGCCGCCCTATGGATATAACTGTGGTGAATGTAGATATAAGAACTGCTTATCGTTGGCCGAATCTATTTTGAGAGGGGAGGCCAAGCCAGAGGAATGCGTATATTTAAAGAGAAATGAGGTTATATTAAATATTGATGGAAAAAGTATTGGCTTAAACCCCTTCGTACAGGATCTCTTAAAAAATATTTTAATGGGATTTATATCTACACTTAAAGGCGTGGATAATCCGAGGGAAGTCTTTATTAAAATAAGTCTATAAAGATCAGCTGAGAGGAGGGTAGTCATCAATCCATTGGGGACAGCGTATCATCATTCAATATAATATATGTTATGGCAATTTATATTTCTTTACCAAATCTTCTGAGACACTTTTATCCATAATTATTTTCCTTAACATTTCATAGCTTTTTCTAGGTATACGTTTCTTTGTTTTAAGGTTTACTTCAATTAATCCAAATTTCATTCTAAATCCCTGAGCCCACTCATAGTTATCTGTTAAAGCCCAATGAAAATAGCCATTTATATCATATTTTTTCTCCAATATATGTTCAAGCTGGGATAGATGTAATACTATAAATTTAGGTCTAATTTTATCATCCTTATCAGCGATACCGTTCTCAGTGATATACATGGGCTTACCATATCTTGAAGCGATTTCAATTGCTCCAATTAATCCCTCTGGATATATTTCCCATCCAAAATCACTCGTAGGGCGATTATCTTTAGAAAAATTGTTTGGCTTACAATTATATCCATATCCTTCTACAATTTCTGGAAAAATGGGTGTAAATGGGATGAATGGAATCAGTCTCTTACCCTTGACAACCATTCTAGTATAATAGTTTACACCAATCCAGTCAACCTTATTATGTAGATAGTTTTTATATACGCTTTTTCTTTTAATAAAATCTTTAACTAGTAAACCGTTTACAGTTGCATCTAGAATCATCTTATTATGGGAATAATCTAACAATTCACTTGCCTTTAAATCTATATCCTTATTTTTATTCAGTGGCATAACTGGATTGATATTATGTATTATACCTACTTCTGCAGATGATTTCGAGTCTTTATATCCAGTTATTTCATCAAATGTCTTTATAGCATTGTATGCCATTGCATGTGCAACAGCAATATTCCTACTAGCCTTTAAAAATAGGTTGAAATCCTTTATGCCTGGAGGGAACCCGGATTCCGGTAAGAGAAAACCTGCTTCTGTTACAACCATTGGTTCATTAAAGGTCGCCCACATATCTACTATATCTCCCAGTTTCCATGAAATATATGCAGCATACTTTGTGAATTCAATTATCGTATCTTCATTTATCCATCCATTATCGATATTTTTACCCTTTCTTTCTCTAGTTTTTATTGGATCATGTATCCATAGTGGTAGTGTGAAATGATTTAAGCATACAATTACCTTGAACTTCTTATTTCGCAGATCTAGGATAATTTTTCTGTAATGTTCTACAGCATTTTTATTAGCGATTGAATCAAGTCTTTCTAACATATCTCTATCTATAACTATATTTGAGATAATGTTATCTCCATCTCTACTAACATCCACAGAAATTTTTTTTGTTGAAGTTGGGAATATTCTACTCCACTCTATTCCAATTCTATACGAATTTAATCCTAGTTTCATAGCATATATGTGATCCAATTCATAGAGTAGCCAATAGTTTACACCATCCTCAGGTAGATCCCCGCTTACAATTCCCCTCGAAATATTATGTTCATCATGAACCCATTTAAACCAGTCAGTATTTGAGTCAACATATTTCTTAAGCTCATCACCCATTTCAAATTGAAAGCCGCTTTCAGAAGCCCCCCATAAAAAATCTTCTGGAAAAGGCAAAAAATCACCTATAATATATATTATAGTAAGGCTTAAAAATCTTTATCTAAAATATTTTATAGTGGTTTGATGAGAATATATGTTGGTACAAGTGGATGGTATTATAGCTGGAACCCTAGGTTAACATTAGACTGGTATTTAAAATATTCAGGTTTAAATACGATTGAACTTAATGCATCTTTCTATAAATTTCCATTTCCAAATCAAGTGAAATCTTGGGCAAATAAAACTGCGAGAATTAATCCTGAAATGAGATGGAGTATAAAGGTTAATAGATTTATAACTCATGTATTTAAGTTCTCTGAGAGAGCATTTGAAACATGGAATAAGTTTCAAAGATTGTTTAAACCATTAGAAAAATACATCGATTTCTACTTATTTCAGCTTCCACCATATCTATCGCCACAATATTTTGATAAAATACAGAGATTTTACTATAAGATAAATCTACATGAAAAATTTGCATTAGAATGGAGAAATATGGATTGGTTTAAAGATAAATGGATTAAATGGGCAAAAGAATTAAAATTAACTCTAGTAAGTATAGATTCACCACAACATCTTACAAAAATATTTAATGTAAATGGAATAATATATTTGAGACTGCACGGTAGAACCGAATGGTACTCACATAACTATACAGTGGATGAATTAGAGGATATAGTTGAAAAAATTTTAAGCTTAAATCCAAGTAAAATATACGTATATCTAAATAATGACCATTATATGAGGGAAAATGCATTAACATTATTGAAATTACTACGCAAATAGGCTCGGTAAACAATTATCTAGTCTACGAGAATTTTATAGACTTCGTCAAATAAAGTTTTAGTATCTGATTATAATATAACTATTTCGTGATAGTATGAGAAGACTTAATTATGGTTTGGTCGGATGTGGGGGTATAGCTAATGCTCATGTGAATGGTTTAAGAGAGCTTTATACACGTGGATTAAAGATATTTAATGTTGTAGCTACATTAGATGTAGTTGAGGGAAATGCTTTAAATAAAGCTAAAATGATTGAGTCTTTCCAGGGATCTAGACCAAAGACCTATACTTCTCTAGAGGATTTCTTATCACAAGCGGATCTAGACGTTGTAGACATATGTTTACCACATAATTTACATCATGTTATAGCTACTAGATGTTTGAAGGAAGGATTAGATATAATTATTGAAAAACCTCTTGGAATAACGATGCGTGCGGCTAGAAAAATATTGCATATAGCTGAAAAATATAAGAGGATTTTGGCTGTAGCTGAAAACTATAGGAGGAGTATTGAAAATAGAATTATTTGGTGGAGTATTAACAAAGGATTTATAGGTAAACCTAGAATGGTCTTATGGTATGCTGCTGGATGGAGTGCAGAGCCCTGGGGATGGAGGGAGAATAAATATATTTCTGGTGGAAGCTGGGTATTTGATGGAGGAGTCCATTTAGCTGATTTAGACAGATATCAATTAAATGTAGAGGCCGATGAGGTATATGCGGTATCACATTTATTTGAACCTATAAAGAAGGGTGTGATGAGAAGTGTGGATGATATGACTATGGCTATAATTAAATATGATAAAGATATATATGGGCAATGGCTTTGTACCGGAGCGGCTCCAGCTAAAAAACTCAATATGAGAATAATATACGGGTCTAAGGGAGCAGTGTCTGCTGATGGACTAAGGATAGAGGAAGAAGAATATGTTAGAGAAGTAAACTTACGGAGATTAAAGAATGAAATGATGAAGAGTATTGATAAAGATATATTAGATAAATGGTTTCCGCTTGGAATTACAGATACATTTGCATCAGAATTATATGATTTCTATCTAGCCGTTATAAATAGAGGTAAACCTGAGGTAGATGGATGGGAGGCATATAAGGATATGGCCATTCCACTTGCATTCTATGAGTCATCTACCTTAAATAAACCAATAAAAGTAAAGGATGTAGAGGAATTGAAAATAGAAGAATATCAGGGAGAGATAAATGAAAGACTAGGTATAAGGTGAAAATATGTCTAAGGAATATAAGATTATTCATAGACCTAAGATAAATAAGTTTTTAATAAGATTTAAAGCTGGAAAATATGCTTATCTTAAATACGAGTTAAAGAATAATAAAATGTATATTATAAGTACGTATACTCATCCAGATTATAGAGGTAGAGGATTTGCCGGGAAACTTATGTTGGCAGCAATAGAGTATGCCAAGAAAAATGGGTTTAAAATAGTTCCTATATGTTCTTATGCATTATACTTTTTCGAAAAACATAGAGAATATAAGGATGTAGTAAGTGAAAGTTAATATTAATTAATAGTATTCCTATTCTTTAAAAGCTAAATTCTCAATTTAGCCTAACTATACTTGTAATTTATTACTTATATATTTAAACTAGAGAGTATCTAAATATGTGGATTTGAAAAGCTTTTAGATAAAAATGAATTGAAACTTGTAGCATTACATATGGTATAGTTAATTTAAAAAGAGTAAATATTAGATATTATCTAAATGAGGATTAGCAGAGAGTTTTTGAGGAAGCTTGGATACTAAAATATTTTAGTGAATAAAATATTATTCTTTTTATGAAACTTGAATTAATTGAAGATAAAATTGCTTTAACTATTAATAGCTTTAAAATTCTACTAAAACCTATGGTTGCAATTGATGGTAAACTAATAAGACCTGAAAACATTGAGATAGAAAATAACAACATTTTACTTAAAAATGGTGATAGAAAATGTTATCTAAGATTTCTAGATAATAGTGGGACTTCTTTAGTAGAGGCTGAATGTGAGAATGGATATACATCTGATGGAATTATAATAAAAATGGAACTAGATCTAGATAGGGTAGATAAATTTCTTATATATCATTTCACATATGATATTGACGGAACATGGAGAGATGATGAAGGAATATTAATTTATCCACAGCTAAGAGACTTGGGCGAAAATGCTTATTGTGCCTGGAGCTATCCAATGCATATAGATATTAATAAGGTATCAGAAAACATTAAAATATCCCAAATATTAATGTATAGTGGAGGAGCATATTGTTTTCTTCTACCATTATCATGGAACGGTGTAAGAGGATATATAACTAAATTTGATGGAAAGCTTAATTTAATTTTAAATTCCTATAGTAAAGGTAGATGGGTTAAAGCGAAAATTTTCTCAATAACTGTTGATGAGAATCCATATAGAGCAGTATATAATGCATATAAATTTTCATTAGAATGGATGAACAGAGGTATAATGCTTAGAGAAAATAAGATTTTTCCTGAAATATTTAGATATATTGGATGGTGTTCCTGGAACGCATGTTGGAGGAATGTTTCAGAAGAAAAGATATTGAGTATAGTGAATTCGATATTGAAAAGAGGAATTAACCTAAAATATGTAATTATTGATGATGGATGGCAGGATGAGAGAAATGGTATGATTAGGAAGATAAATCCATTAAAAGATAAATTTCCTAGGGGATTTAAGCCATTAATAGTAGAGCTTAAAAAGCTAGGTATAAAATACGTAGGTTTATGGCATACACTAAATATTCATTGGGGAGGCGTGGATCCACAAAGTGCTTTGGCAGAAAAATATAGAAAATGTTTGATGGAGGGATATAGGGGATTAATACCTATTCCATCAGAATCATTCAGACTATTCAATAGTCTTTATAGGTATTTTAGGTCAAATGGATTTAACTTTGTAAAAGTGGATAATCAATCTTTTGTTACTGCAGGCTATGCTGGAAAAACTCGTGTAGAATATGCTGCTAGGCTTCTACATGAGGGGCTGGAGGCTGCAGCCTACGTAAATAAATTAGATATACTTAACTGCATGGCTCAGCAACCAGAAAATATATTCAACTGGATTAGGTCAAGTATCTCTAGAAATTGTATAGACTATCATGTACCTCATGATAAATATAGGAATAGACTTCATATCTATTTTAATGCATATAACTCTATATGGATGTCTCAACTTGTTTGGCCTGACTGGGATATGTTTCAATCCCATGATCCATGGGGGTTACAGCAAGCAGTTGCAAGAGCTATTAGCGGCGGTCCAATTTATATTACTGATGAATATGATAAAACTATTACCGAAATAATTAAACCATTAATTTTAAGCGATGGTCGCATACTTAAACCAGATATACCTGCAATGCCTACATTAGATTCTTTGATGGTTGATCCATATAATGAAAAATATCCACTAAAAATTTATAGCTATATTGATGTGAAGGGATTCGGTAGATATGGATTGCTTGCAGTTTTCCATATTTATAAGAAAGATGAGGAAATCTATGGAAATATTTCTCCAAAGGATGTAAATATTTTTGCTGAAAACTTCCTTGTATATGAGTATTTTAGTAAAAAATATTGGATACTTGATTTAAGCGATCAGATTAAAATAAAACTTAATCCAATGGATGTAAAACTTTTCATTATAGCTCCATTAAATAAATGGATAATACCTCTAGGATTGGAGGAAAAATACATAATGCCAGCATCGATTAAAAAAACATATATCTTTAACGATCAAGCCATAATAGACCTATATGAACCAAACATATTTTTACTATATACTAAAGAAAAAATATCTATAGATGGTGGAGAGATATTGGAGAAAAATGGTTTAATAAGAATAAAATGTCTTAATAATATTATAAAAATAAATAGATTTAATATATAAAATCGGAGATAAACATTTACTAAAATATGAATGTCATATACATACATATAATTTTATCTTAAACATAAATGCAGATAGATTTATATTGTGCTATTGCACAAAATATAATAGGTGTATTAGTATGCCTACACATAAAGAATGTATGAATTATTCAAATGGAAGATGCATGTTATATAATGTTCCAATGGATCCAAATGGACCAGCATGTCCGCAATTTAGGCCAAAAACTATTACTACACAGTATCCAAATAAATTTTTAGCTCAGTATCCTTCAGCAAATATACAATATTCGGGAGATATTCAGCCGAGACAAGGTAGAAGGCTTAGACATAGGTGGAGGCATAGAAGAGGTAAAAGGTTCTTTTTCTTTTAATGTCAGTATATTTTCTTCATCATTGTACAGTACTCGGCAAATTCATCATCAATAATTATAATTCATGTCAATAATTTATATATTACTTATATTCTTGTTAATTCATCGAACAATATTATTCCCATTAAATGGGCTAACAATATAAATATTCCCTCATCTAATGTGAGTTTACC
>CAZKAY010000070.1:0-11038 GCA_964550975.1 uncultured Thermoproteales archaeon
GTATTAATAGTAACAGATAACTGTAAATTAATTTCATAGATTTAGAAATTTCAGCTAAGATAGTGGATAGTATCTCTTTAATCAAATTCACACCAATATAAGTATACTTAAGGGAAAATTAAAACTTTTTATATATTTTCAGCTAACATTAAAACTTCTCTATATTCATGTTTTCTAAAAATATTCAACAATTTTAAAATTAATTTCAACATATTCACGTATTACTATGTTTCGAAATCCGACGATAGCTCTATAAAACTGAAATCGAGATTAGTAATGATTTAGCGTTTTTCTACTATTTCTCCGATGTGCATATATTGTATTCTTAAGGCAAAGTTTATTAATAGTGAGTTTTGTGAAAATGTTGGTGGTTTCTGTATTCAGAAATCAGAAGCCAGAGAAAATATTTTCACTTCTACTGCAATTACATTAGTTTCAATTTATAAATTAAAGTTAAGAGGGAAGAGCTGTACTGTGAAAAGCATTAAATTATTAAAGGAATTAAATTTTATGCAGAAGGAGGTTTAATAGCGGTCTCATTCATGAAAAGAAATCAGCACTCAAGATCCTCTTCATTTTTCTGCGGGGCTAGAGTCATCATCAGATAATATTAATGTTAGGAATTATATAATATTGTTGGTTTAAATGATATTAAGTTGGTCTTCACAATACCTGTTTATGAAATCAGATACACTTGGTCACCGATTTTAATCATCAATATTTACTATAGACAGATTCGAAAGTGTCTGTTAAGCATATATATTTTATAGTACTGATATTTATTTGGTGTTTTTATGGAGTATTTTAGGAAGAAGGAAAAGGAGATTGCAGAGTTTTTGTCTGGTCTTATTAGATTTAATACTTCTAATCCTCCTGGAGATGAATTGGAGGCCGCAAAGTTTGTCGGTGAAAAGCTTAGTGAATATGGTTTAGATTATGAGATACTGGTTTCTGAGGGTAGGCGTGCAAACATTATTTCAAGACTTAGAGGTGTCGAGGAGGGTCCTAGACTTCTCCTTCTCTCTCATTTGGATGTTGTTCCAGCTAATGCTAGGGAGTGGAGTGTTGACCCTTTTAGCGGGTTAATTAAGGATGGATATATTTGGGGTAGAGGCGCTATCGATGATAAAAGTCATGTTGCGGACGAATTATTTACTTTAATCGGATTATTGGAGAATAGAGTCAAGTTTAGAGGTGAAATTATTTTTGCCGCTACTGCTGATGAGGAGATGGGTGGAAAATATGGTGCAGGATATCTTGTTGAAAAATATCCCGATAAGGTTAGGGCTGAATATGTTTTAAATGAGGGAGGAGGTTTCGGCATAAAGTTTGGAGATAAAACTCTTTTTACCGTACAGACTTCTGAGAAAGGTGTTTATTGGTTTAAACTGAAGATTAAGGGTAAACCTGGACATGCATCTATTCCTAGAAGTGGTGATAATGCTATTATAAAGATGTCTAAAATTATTGGTTTAATTGAAAGAAATAAACCGTCTATGGATGTTAATAGACATGTTAAACTCTTTATCGAAACATTGGGAAAGGTTTCTGGTAAAGGTTTTATTGTAAAAATGTTGTCTAGTAAATTTTTATTAGAAAAAATGTTGGATAGACTGGATAGTGCTATCGCATCTCTATTAGATGCAATGCTTAGAAATACTATTACACCTACAAAAATTCATGCCGGATATAAGGAGAATATTATTCCAGATGAAGCTGAATGTATATTTGATTGTAGACTTCTCCCAGGATACAATGAGTCCTTTGTCAAAGAATATTTAAAGAAGATTTTAGGAGACATAGAATATAGTGTCGAGTTTCTCCATAAAGATAGAGCTTCTCAATCCGATATAAATACTAGTCTATATAGGATTATTAAAAAAGTTATAGTGAATGCTGTTCCCAACTCATTTATAACTCCATTTATGAGTACAGGTGGAACTGATTCAAGATATTTTAGATGGAAGTTTAACAGTATTGCATATGGCTTTCAACCAATATTGGTTGATACCTCTTTAAAAGAATTTATGAGTATGATACATGGTATTGACGAAAGAATATCTATTAAAAACCTTGTGTTTAGTGTAAAAATAACATATAATGTTATAAGGGAATTTATGGGTGTAAAGTAATATTAATATTCTAGAAGTATTGTTATATGTTTATCTTTATTTTCTATTAATTCATGATATGCTAGTGGAGCCTCCTCTATCGAATATCTTCCAGTAATTAGATTTTCTACATTAATTCTTCCAGTCGCCAGCAATTTGAGTGAAAGATTTATATCATCATCTTTCGTCCAGTAATGAGGATATGATTCGACTCTAGGTCTAATGCTCGTATGTGCACCGATCACCATTAAACCCTTCCTATGTATAAGTGAATAAAAATTTATTGTTGATAATCCACGGGTACTGCCAAGCAATACTACACGTCCCCTCTTACCAGCTATTTTTAATGCGGGTTCTATAGCGTTTGGAGATCCGCTTGCTTCTATTACAACGTCTACACCTCTTCCATCAGTTATTTCATCTATTCTTTTAAATAAATCCTCTTTTAATGGATTTATAACATATTCTGCCCCGTTTTCTAAGGCTTTTTTAAGCCTATAGTCGATTAAATCTATCCCTATAACTGGAAAACCTCCATTAAGTCTAGAGAATTGTAGTGCAAGTTGTCCTATAACTCCTAGACCGATTACAGCTATACTATTTCCTATCTCTATAAAACCCTTTCTAACACCTTGTAGTGATATTGCACATAGATGGAAGAAAGCCGCTTTTTCAGGTATAAGTTCTTCGGGTATAGGATAGATTTTATTAACATTCTCAACTACATGTGTGGAATGATGTGTAGTGGATGCAACAATTTTCCCGATTAATGATTTATCAACACCTTCACCAACATCTATAATTCTACCTATATTTGAATATCCCACCTTTGTTGGAAATTTTCGAGGAGTATTCGGTAAACCGAGTAAAAATGCGGTCTCGGTACCTGGACTAATTAGTGAACATATGGTTTTAATCAATACCTGTCTTCTTGAAGGCATATTTACATTAAAACTCTCTACCTTTACAACACCTATATTTTTAAAAACAACTCTCCTACCAATCATGTTAATCAGCCAAATCTATAAATATTATATAGGATTTATTCTTAAACTACTGTCTCAGCTTCAATATATTATTAGAAAATGGTCTCTAATATATTGTTTATAATAATTATTGGTATTATTAACAAATTTTATGAAACTCTTTAATCCATTTTATCCCTTATATTAGAATATAGGAAATTCAACTTCATATTTTATCATTAATATAGATATTTAAATTCAATTATCTTTTCAGCTTAAAGATTGCATTTCACTATTTTAGCATAAATTTAAGGTATAGTAAGATATATGAAATACTGAAGATATATTATAATCAGTTATATATGGTTGAGAAAGATATAAATATAGAAATAAGAAAGCTGGTTGAGAAAGGTAGAATAAAATATACTATGCATGAGAAAATTAAAATAGGTAGATGGATATTGGGAGAAAAGATAGGTGAATTTATTGGTTGTAAGGGTAAGGTTGAAAGTAAAAGGGAAAAATATTGAAGCTAGTCGTATTAGTTAATGGTGGTGCAGAAAGTAAGAGACCCTGCTTAGTTGTAGATTTACCTACGGCTAAAAGACTTGGATTCTGATCTAAACTTTAATAGTAGATTAAGTAATAAAAGGTTTAATCCTCTATTATCAATAGGCTAAACTATTGTCTAAAACATGCTTAGAAAAGTCTAAATATCTGTTCATTAATAATATATTATCTTCTTCAACTCCCTCTTTATCACAACTTTATTTGCTAGCTTTATTACAACATATTTTCAATCATTTTATGAAATACCTCAATTCTCTCATTAACTATTAAAACCTCTATTCTATCAATTTTTCAATCATCTTCTCCACTTCAATGATCTTTAAACTCAAATAGCCTTAATCAGTGAAGAAGAAATACAAGCATATACATAGCCGAATTTATAGAAACCCTTATTCTGAAGATGATTTTAAGAACTATGTAGAATATAAGATGTTTCCAGAAAATATTTGGAGACTATTAAATTTACATTATTTTATAAATCTAGTCAACCTTCTATTTATTAGTTCGAGTTTCTGTATATTTGAAAACTTTAGTATGTTTTTAGTTTTTCCAGCAATTTCTAGAATACTTATTTCCTCTTCTTGAAATGCTTTTCTAAGCATTAACCAGAATAGATCGTTTATTTTAAGTTCTCTAGAATACTCCATCGACACTTTATCTACTATATTCATAAAATCTGGATAAGGCGGATAGTCTGGTGTAGAACTTATACATATTTCTAAAATTTTCTCTATATTTAATCTATAAGACAATAGTTTTACAGGTGTCTCCATGTTTGAATACGGTTTATATAAAACTATATTGGTATTCCATACTTCTGGCAATATTTCATCAATATTTTCTTTAACCTTTTTAAGATTGGTTTTATTTTTGGGATTTATTAATTCAAAGTATCTTATTATATCATGATAGTCTCCAAGCAATAAGTATTCTCCTCTCTCGAGAATTATGTCAGCCAATATATAGTCGTTTAAAAGAGTATATTTTTTCCTACATATTTTTTTAAACTCTTCTTTTGAAAGATATTTATATGCTATATGTCTCGTACTTATTCTCTTTACTATTCCAGCTAAACCTATCCCTTTATTTTTTGCAAGATTATATGTTTTTCCAAGTATCTTCATCAACTCCTCCCGTTCCTTAGCATAGTATGGTTTGAAAAATATTTCATTTAAAGGAAACTCTCCATCCCTTATAATGGCATATATATTATCCTTTACATCAATTTTCTCTAAAACATTTTTCATTACAATTAATTCATTTATCTTTGCCATAAAGGATATATCGGAAACCTCTTCAAGCTCCTCCGGTATGGAGAGGATTACAGATATCTCTGGCTTAATATTTGTAGGATATATTATATATGCTATCACTATTGGTGCAATTTTACCTATACTTAAACTCATAGGTATTGGTTCAAATGAAGAATCTATTGCAACAATTTTTTCAGAAAATTTCAGCATCTTCGCTTTCTTTACATCATCTCTAGCATTCCAATATATTTCTTCAATCAAATTTTTCTCTTCATTTAAAATCTTTTGAAAACTCTTCGTATATTGTTTAGCCTTATCATATAGATTATATAGTAATGTTGATGATACAAACTCTTTTTCCTCTTCCTCCATCCATCTATCCAGACTCATCTATTTCCCCGGAAAAGTATGTATAAGTATGGGTCGATTAAAGGGATTTAATAGACCTGCAATATAAAAGTCTCCTCTACCCATAATGTTTGGATTAATATCATAGATATTTATTATACCTGAAATTTCCTTTAAATCATTCATTGTTTGAAGAGGCCCCATAATTATGCTTCCAATATTTGACCTAACCTCTGTATCTAGATCCGAAATCCATCTCTGACTTGCAAGTATTAATCCAAACCTCCATTTCCTACCCTCCCTAGCAGTTCTAGCAATAAGATATTTTGATGGAAAAGATGTATCTGATGCATAGTTTTGAGCCTCATCTATAACTACAGCTACATTTATTTCCTTAAGCTTCTCCTCTATCTCAAACCAAAGTCTATCCAATATATCTGATACAATTCCCCTCCTAACCTCAATAGTTTCGTTGGATACATCCAATACAATACATTTAGTATCTTCATTTAAAAGGATCTCGGCAATCTTTTCGGCAGTATATTTTCGATTACTAAATCTATTTAGATTTAATCTACCCTCGATGAAAGCACTTTTGATAAGCTTTAAAACCATTTTAATCATAGTTGTGCCTCTACCACCCATGATATTTATTGTTGATGCAAGTATCTGATAGAATCTATGGTTGTCCCATATAATTTTGTTTAGATTTATTTTTGATGCAACCTTTTCCAATTCTTCTATAATTTCTTGAAATGGTATCGTCTTCTCTATAATATTTTTCTTAAAGGATTTAAATGAGAGACTTGAAATAGATTTTAAAAGTTTTTCGGCCTCTCCAATATCTCCACCAGAAATAGAATATAGATATGTGGCTATCTCTATATAGTCACGTGAGTATGAATCCTGATATACTCCAAGTGCACTGGTTATTATTGAAGCTATACTTGAAATATTCGGTATAATTTCTCTATCAGATATAACCATATATTTGTCTCTAAAGAATGGCACATAGTCTCTGCCCGAATGGTCGAATACAATAACCTTTCTACCTATTCTTACAAGTTCATCTATAAGTATTCTAACTGCATGAGATTTTCCACATCCAGTTCTACCCACAATCGCTATATGATAGTTTACTGCATCCGGATTTAATGGTACACTCCATCCAGAAAACTTATGGAAACCAATATATATTGGACTATTAATAATATTTAGATCTCCAAGCAATTTTTTATTAACCCTATATACAGGGCTTCCGGTGGATGGTGGTAGAGGTATCATTGGCTCAAAAACTTTTTCACGTATAATTCCAAGTAGGCTTACAACAGCATTCATGTAAGACATAGCATATACTGAACCAATATCCCTAGGAATATCGGGAAGTCTTGAAGATAATAGTGGATTATCCTCAAAAATCTTTATAACTACACCTAAATACTTATAATTATTTCTACTAACGATTAATACTAAATCCTCTAAATTTACATCCATTTTACCCTTAATTCTAACAGTCACCTGATTCGTAGAAGTCGAACCAACCAATGGACCAATATATAAATCACTATACATTCATCATCACATAATTCAAATACAATCCAGTATTTTTAGGTTTCTATAATTAAATATCCATTATTATTTTACCAGACCATTATAATAGTGAGGCCGTCCAATCTGCAATCCATATATAGGCTAATAGTGAAATATTTATTCTTTTATTCCTATAGATTTTTCTAATAATTTCCGAATTTTAATTAGTTCGTTAAGTATTTTTTGCTCAATAGTTTCTTCTTCATAGGTCTCTACTGCCACTGGTTTTCTACCTTCTACAAGCTTTATTATTAGTTTTCTTAGTCCTTCATATTGTTCGATTCCTTCTATTCTTATTTCAGCTCTAGCTTGTCCCGAGTAACCTGCTGTTTGGATTTTAAGAGATGCAATTCCAAGTCTCTTCGAGATCGGACCCTGAATTATATCTATGTTTGTTATTCTATTGTAAGGGACTATTCCAGTCATTTTAAACCATACTCCTCTTCTCCATACAATCTCATTTTCAGTAAGTTTATAGGCTATTGTATCATAATATTTAGGAATCCAATAGACTATGAAGATTAGAGTAACTAATATTGGTATCGAAATACCTAGTTTTACCATAGGTGGTGCAAGAAATATTATTAGAAGATACCATGGTAAAATAGCGAACACAAATATTAATAATAGATAGATATAATAGAGCCTTTTAAGCTGTAACGATGGCTTAAATTCCTCACCAATCTTTATTCCAAGTTTTTCTCCGCCTTTCACAATACTCATCCTCATTTCATTTTAACTACCTTTATGACCTTCAATTCAAATAAATAATATATTAAGCATATAATTATTTTTCGCACTTATTCTATTGCATAGTGCTATTTCAATGTTCTGTTTCTAAATTAGATAGTGCATTAAGCTTTCTCATATACTCATGAAGAGTCTAGTTGCCATGAAACATATAATTTAGAATCAAGAGCATATTTCTATATTAATAAGGGAAAGAGGTTAAAGTACTGAAGGACGGGATAATAAATCTGAAAAGTTCATAGTATTTAAATATCTCATATAACGTGTAGGATATGGTGTATATATGATAATCGATGTACATGCCCATTGTTCGTTAAAACCTATTTGGCTAGGATATGACTCTATTAAAGATAAATTTAATCGCTTTATAACATTAGAAGAGTTATTGGACAGGATGGGGAAAGAGTCTATCGATATGGCCGCCATTCTTCCTTTACAGAGTCCTGAAAGCACTATTGAAACGGTAAGTACACGTGAAGTACTTGAGATGTATAAAAGATATCCTAGTAAAATCATACCTTTCTGTAATCCTGATCCACGGCTCTATCTAGGAAATAAAAGGGCTTTAGAATTTATCCTTGAGGAGTATAGAAAGATGGGTTGTAAAGGTGTTGGAGAAATCACAGCAAATATATATTTTGATGATCCAAGAGCCTTAAATTTATTTGATATTTGTGAACGTCTTCAGCTTCCCATCCTATTTCATATAGGTCCAAAGCTAAATGGATATTATGGCTTAGTAGATGAAATTGGATTGCCGAGACTTGAAAAAGTTTTGAAAATGTTCCCCGATCTAATATTTATCGGACATTCACAACCATTTTGGGCCGAAATTTCAGGAGATCTTAAGCCAGAAGAAAGAAATAGCTATCCTAAAGGTAAAGTTGTGCCTGGTGGAAGGGTGGTAGAACTCCTCAAAAAATATCCAAATCTATATGCTGATTTATCTGCTGGCAGTGGATATAATGCTATATCTAGAGATAAAGAATTTGGAATATGGTTTTTAGAAGAATTTCAGGATAAACTTTTATTTGGCACCGATATAGATATACCCGATCAAGAAATACCCCAGATAGCTTATTTAAAAAACCTTTTAGAAATGGAAGAAATATCTAAGAAAACTTACGACAAAATAATGTACAAAAATGCGATAAATATTCTTAAATTACACATCTAAATCATATTACTAATAAATATTGTTACAGAGAGAGCTAAAGACGTATCTGAATTTTACTTCACTATTAAACTATGAATCTTGCAACTGATTTCAGTTTAATTCACTACTATTTTATTTTTCCGAGATTAAAACACTTGAACCCAGTAAACTATCTACGTTTAAAATGATATTTTTTATAAATCTTAGAAAGGATTAGAGCTAATATACCTATTAGAGTTAGGGATAAGCCTAGTTGAAATAAATCCTTTTCTATACCAATAGTTATACATTCATAGCTTACCTTTATCTCAGCTTCCTCTATTAAAGGTTTAAATACAATTTCATAAAAACCTCTGGAATCTATATGGATCTTTTCATATATTCTCGATATATTTTTAAAAACTATAATTTCATATAGATTTCCATCCCTCATACTGTAGAAATATAAGTCTATTCTCCCCCCTTTCACATAGACGTTTAAAATTATGTCTCTTGAAGGGATAAATATAACCTCTCTATTCACATCCTGCAATGACCTAGGCTTCCATATAATTTCCCCGTCTACACCACTATTACCACTCCTAACAATTGTAGCCAAAAGTAATGCCATACCTATTACAATAGTTATTTTAAATATTTTCTCAATATTCATTATCCCACCTAATCTATATCCATTTTTTTAAAGTAAAAATAGGCGAAAATTGATGCTATTATTGAGACTATTAAAAGAGCTAAAATATCGCTTATAGACTTAATGAATGCCAAATATATACGCTTTCTATTATGGCTATACATGTATAGAGATATGAATTTAAAAGTAGAAAGATAACATTCCTCGGGCTTAAAATGACTAAACTCTGGTGGAAGTTCTTCCCAGGATGGGAGCATTAGAATAGCTAGTGATAGAAGTAGTGATCCAACAATATCTTTTATTAAAAGTGAGGTAAGCGTTGAGATAGAGAATACATATAAGACATGGAGAGCTACTAAAAACATGATTAACAATAGGGATGGAACATAGATATAATGGAATAAATATATTTGTGCAAATATATGGGTTAAAGAGAAGGTTAGATAAGGTATTAGTGAAACACTTATCATCTTAGCTATAAATAGAGTTCTCCTACCTACTGGAAGTGTAAGAATATTCTTAACCCATCCTCTACGTATCGATCCAGCCCAACTTAAAACAGAAACCACCACTAAAAGAGCTGTAAGACCAACCGAAGATTTATGTAAAGCCAGACTAATATAAAATAACATATCCCATGGATCCAGTTTCGGGCTTAATGAATAACAAGGTAATGGGCCTGATGGATAACAAGCTAATGTAAGTAATATTAGAAATAGGAAGTTGAAGTATAGGATTGGCCTATTCCACATAATATTGATCTCTAGAAGAATTATGTTAGCCAGCTCTCTCAGATATATTTTTAATCGCCTGCCTAAATACATTTTCCAGACCCCCCACTGGCTTGAAGGAAAATATCTTTATATCCTTCGAAAATTTATATAGAAATTCGGTAAATTCCTTATAACAAGTATTACTAACATTAACCCTATTTCCATGAATATAGAGAACTTCACCTACCCCATATTCCTTTATCAATTTAGCTAAAAGTCTCGGTTTATCTGAAACAACCTCATACTCATTAGTCCCATATTTTGCATAAAGATCACCTAAACTTCCTTGGTCGACAGCCCTTCCCTCATATATTAGAACAATCCATTCACATATCTCCTCCAACTCAGGCAGTACATGAGATGATATGAGAAAACTCACATCCCTTTCACGACCAACCTTCATAATATATTCTAATAGATTTCTTCTCTTTAAGGGATCTAGATTAGCGCTAGGCTCATCCAATATCACTAATTCTGGCTCGCCTACCAAGGCCTGCATCAATCCAAGCATCTTAAACATGCCTGCCGACAAGGTATGTATCTTCCTGTTAAGATATCTCTCCAATCCTATATCCTCAGCTATTTCAAGTACATCTCCCCTGTCTCCTCCCTTAATCCTAACTATATGCTCAATATATTCACGTACCGTTATATGGCCCGGAAAATACATATCCTCCAATAGAACACCAATCCTCCTCCTTATCTCAACACTATCCCTCCAACAATCAAACCCCAGGACAAATGCTTTACCTCTATCAGACCTCACAAGCCCCATCAATATATGGATAAAAGTAGTTTTACCAGAACCATTAGGACCTATAAGTCCACATATACCTTTAGGAAAAACTGCATTCAACCCTCTCAAAGCCTTTATAGACCCAAAACTCTTAT
>CAZKAY010000071.1:0-10987 GCA_964550975.1 uncultured Thermoproteales archaeon
AGAAGGCCGGGTAGATTTGATAGAGAAATAGAGATAGGAGTACCAGACAAACGTGCCAGAAAAGAGATATTACAGGTGCATACAAGAAATATGCCATTGTCAAAAGATGTTGATCTTAATGAGATAGCTGAACTAACTCATGGATTTACGGGAGCGGATATAGCAGCATTATGTAGAGAGGCTGCTATGCATAGGCTTAGAAGAATTCTTCCTAAAATTGATTTAGAAAAGGAAACTATACCTGCTGAAATTTTAGAAAATCTAACTGTTACCAGAGAGGATTTTCTAGAAGCTCTTAAAGATATACAACCATCTGCTTTAAGAGAAGTTTATATAGAAATTCCTGAGGTAAAATGGGAGGATATAGGTGGTCTAGACAAGATTAAGCAGGAACTAAGGGAAGCTGTGGAGTTACCAATAGAGCATCCAGAATATTTCGAGGAGATGGGTATAGAGCCTCCTAAGGGCGTTTTGCTTTATGGTCCTCCGGGTTGTGGTAAGACTTTGCTTGCTAAAGCCGTTGCAACTGAGAGTGAAGCTAATTTTATTAGCGTTAAAGGTCCAGAAATATTGAGTAAATGGGTCGGCGAATCCGAAAAAGCTGTTAGAAAAATATTTAGAAAAGCTAGGCAAGCAGCTCCCTGTGTTGTATTCTTTGATGAAATAGATGCAATAGCTCCAGCTAGAGGATATAGATATGGAGATTCAGGTGTAACAGATAGAATTGTAAATCAACTTTTAACTGAGATGGACGGGCTGGTACTTTTAAAGGGTGTAGTTATTCTTGCAGCTACAAATAGACCAGACATATTGGATCCGGCGCTTCTAAGACCTGGTAGGTTTGATAGAATTCTCTATGTTCCTGCACCCGATGAGAAGGCTAGATATGAGATATTTAAAGTACATACACGTCGTATGCCTTTATCGGAAGATGTGGATCTTCACGAATTAGCGAGAATTACTGAAGGATATACAGGAGCAGATATAGCTGCTGTATGTAGAGAGGCTGCTATGACAGCTTTACGGGAAGCCGGTAAACCAACTAAGGTCTCTATGAGACATTTTCAAGCAGCATTAAAGGTAATTACCCCCAGTGTATCTAAAGAAGATATTAAAAGATATGAAGAAATTGGTAGAAAAATGAAAAGAATGTTACTTTAAAATATTTATATAAGCCATCTAGGTTTTAATCCCAATGCTTTTATTATTTTTCTTAATCCATTTTTTGTAATCTTTCCATTAAAACCTATTACTTCATCTCTAAGAGGTATTATCATTCGATTCTTATACATTCCACTATAATTTGATAGATAAAATACTTGTATTACGAATATAAGTAGATTTAATTGTCGTGCGGTATAATTTCTAATTATCTTCAGCACATCATCCCTAGATATATTTATTCTCTTTAAAAGACTTTCCTCTAATCCTATTGGATCTTCGTCCATAGCATCAAGTATATCATTTAATGAAATACCTTTTTCTCTAAGAAAATCATATAAAGCATTCTTCAACATAACATATTTTATCATATACTTATACTAAAGGCAATTTAAGAATATATTTTTAAACCTGTATATGAATTCTTTTTATTCTCTTAGTAGGAAGACGTAAGAACATGGCACATACTATATAATAATGAGAAGTATATAGCCTAATCATACTGCTCGCTAAACTCAAATAAGAGTGAAACATATTAGTAGAGTAATTGCCATTTATTGAATGGTCTCCTATAGATAGAAAAAATTATATAGTGTAAGTTATTATATGTGAAATATGTCTTATGATGATTTATAATTAAAGATGAGTACTATGAAACCAATGATAAAGATGCTTTGGAGAACAATAATTTTTATATACAAAATTAATAAGTTAAGTGAGGTAGATTAAGTGTCTAAAGCGGATCTCCCATTAAGATTGTTAATAAAAAATATTAACTCTGAAATATTCGTAAAATTAAAGAATGGAAGTGAATATATAGGTATGCTTGAAAGATGCGATCCATGTATGAATATAGTTTTAGCCGATACAAAGGAAGTGAAAGAAGATAGTAGACCGATAACAGTTTTAGGTAAAGTTTTGATTAGAGGTAGCAATATACTATATATCTCAGTAGATACTACCCGGATTGAATTTAAAAGTACAGAGAGCGAGTCTAAGGAGGAGAGCGCTAATAAATGAGTATCAGTAATATTTTGATTGAAAAACATAGCAAAAATTATATAAGTTGAGGGTTTAAACATCATAGGATGAAAAATGGCAGGTAAAATCATTATAGAAAAACTCGGTAATGTTCCTATAACGGAAAGAAAAATAGAATTTGTTGAGAGAAAGGGATTAGGACATCCAGATTATATTGCAGATTCTATTGCTGAGGCTGTAAGTTTAGGTCTATCTAAGTATTATTTAAATGAGTTTGGAAGAATTCTCCATCATAATGTAGATAAAGTATTAATTGTTGGAGGGCAAGCCGCACCGTGCTTTAAGGGGGGTGTTATGCTTACTCCTATATTCATATTAGTTGCTGGTCGTATTACTACAATCGTTAAAACAGAGGAAGGATTAAATGAAATCCCTGTAGGTGAAATTATTTTAGATTCTTCTAAAAAATGGATTTCAGAAAACTTTAGATTTCTCGATCCATATAAACATGTTATAATTGATTATAGAATTGGTAAGGGATCTTCAGATTTAAAGAGACTTGTCGAATCAAACATACCATTATCTAATGATACTTCTCTAGGCGTATCATATGCGCCTCTCTCTCCGACAGAAAAAATCGTTTTAAATATTGAAAAATATCTCAATTCTAAATCTTTTAAAGAAAAATATCCAGTTGTGGGGGAAGATATAAAGGTTATGGGTCTAAGACACGAGAAAAAGTTAAAACTTACCATAGCTATAGCAATGATTTCCAAGTTTATTGATGATAAAGATTCTTATTTTAATTTCAAAGATGAAATAAGGGATAAAGTATTTGATTATGTTATTAAAAATATAGAGGATATAGAAATAGAGAGCATTGACATAAATACTGCAGATAATAGGAGCGATATTGGGTCTTTATATATGGTTGTAACCGGGACTTCTGCTGAACACGGAGATGATGGTATGACTGGGAGAGGAAACAGGGTCAACGGACTTATAACACCTTTAAGACCTATGTCACTAGAAGCCACTGCAGGGAAAAACCCAGTAAGTCATGTAGGTAAAATATATAATGTTCTTGCAAGACTTTGCGCAAATGATATATCGAAGATAGATGGCGTTAGGGAAGTATATGTGAAATTTTTAAGTCAAATAGGTAAACCTATAAATCAACCACTCGCCGCATATGTTTCTATAATTACATATCCAAGTGTTTCCTTCAATAATATAAGATATGAATCTGAGTCTATTATCGAGGAAAAATTAGAGAATATTAGAGAGATAACTGATCTAATTCTTAACAGAAAAATAGAGATATATTAACCTTTTTTTAAGATTTCTCTAATTCGTTTCTCTCTGTATTCTTTAATAACTTCATATATTCTTCTTTCCCTTTCCATATCTCGTTTTCTTTCAAGCCTCCTTTTTTCATTCATAATACTTTTTTCAAGCCTCTCTTTTTCCACATATATTTCATTCCCAATTTTAACTAATTTAAATAAATCTATACTTATAACAGGTATCAGCGAAGCTTCAAATACATTTTTAACTGGCTCTGGCATTTCTCTTGACACTAAGATAGCTTTAATTCTCTTCTCAACTAATTTCTTAGCTCCTTTAATATCTCCTGGAGCAGGTTCTCTCACATATATTACTCTATCTTCAAGTGTTTCCCCATTTCTTAGCAAGTGGTTGATACTCTTTTGAGATAGAGCATTGACATAAATAACTGGTATTATTCCATCATTTATAGCTATATTTACAACTTTCTTCCAGGCATTAATTTTCTCATTTAAAACCTCTATTTCTCTATTTCGTTTATCTAATTCATTTTCTAAGCATCTTATTTTAGAAATTAGAGCTGCAATCTCCCTTTTTTCTCTAATTTCTTTTACTACCTCTTCCATTTTCCTAGAAATTTTTTCCTCGAGCTCTTCAATATATCTATTCATCTTCATAATCTTATTTTTCAATTCCCTATTCTCAATTTCTAAATTTTTAATAATATCTTGTTGTCGATTAATTTTATCTATAAGTGATCTTATTTTATCACTATCTTCATCTACAGTTTCTAATATAGGTTTTCTTATCATTTCATTTTTCTTTTTCCCTAAATTCATATATTCTCTTAATATATCTTTTATACTTTTGCCCCTAATTAATTCTACTTTAGCTCTATCTAATGGTATTTTTACGTTTGTTTTTCTTATCTCTGTCTCAAGTTTTTCAAATTTATTTCTAAAATATTGGTAAGCTTTAATTGCCGCAGCTAAAGCGTCTCTTTGATGGGAATCTGCTACCTTTATTTGATCAATGTATTTAGACATATAGTCCTGAACAATTTTTCTCTTTTCTAAAACCATCATATCTTTTTCTGGATAAAATAGCGTGGCATTAGCTTCAGAGGCTATTTTCTTGACATAGAGGGGAGGATTTTTTACATCTGTGGCCACTAACACTGGTTTACCATATTCTAAAATTATGTTTAATGCTTGATTTCTACCTAATTCCTTCCTACTAAATACAAATAATGGGAATCCGTTTAAATCTATTCCGGCCAAGCCGGTTGAAATTCCGGGGTCTACACCAACTATAATGAATTTTTTTGAAGAAAGAGAAGATAAACTATTTTCTTTTTCATCACATTTAAATTCTATTTTCTTTTTAAGTAAGGGTTTCACTATAATTTGTATATCTTGACCTTTCCATGGTTTTATTAACTTAAATACTCTATTACTATTAGAAGAATATACTATAAATAATGCATTTAAAAGACCATATGAGGTTTTTCTATAGAAGAAATCAAAGTCAAAGTTATTTTCTCTTAATTTTTTCTTAATATTCTTTGCGAGTCTTAAAATAGATAAATTAATTTTTCTTTTAAATCTTTCACTACTCATACCTCCTTGTCCGAGACTTCTTCTTCTCGATATAATTATGTGTATTTCTTTTTCAAATACATCTATACTTGATCCCACACCTTTTTCTGCGAGTCTGGCAATATATTCTGCACTTTTTAAGGGAGAAATTTTTGTTTCATATCCTAAATTGTATTTTTTAATTAAATTTCTTAATGAAATATATTTATTAGAAATTTTTGTAACTTGAATTATCTTTGGAACAAAGCTGGTTTCTCTAAAAAATTTTTTTAGATCAAGTTCATTTCTGAAAAGCTCAGAAATATTATCAACAGCAACTATGTCTGGTTTCGTTTCATTAATTAATTTTATCAAACTTCTTCTGCTTAAGTTATGTCTACTATAAATAACCTTTTCGTTTTCCAGAATAACAACTGCATAAGATGGTTCTTCAGATGACGAGGGTGAAGATCCTGGAAGTATATCCAATCCAAGGATGCGTTTAGCCGTCATCTTTTATCTCATCTCTATACTATATATCTTAATTTTTCTATATAATATCAGGATATATAGGCTGGTATCCATATTTTTTCTTAAAAAACTTACCTATGTATTTAATGTCTCTCAACAATAACTTTCTTGCTAAAACATGGTTTCTAGGTATCCATTGAGGCCAGTCTATAATATAAACTTTTCTATCTGATGGATTCAATATTACATTATATTCATTTAAATCTCCATGTATTATTCCAACATCTCTATATGCTCTGATAACATTATTCATAATTTTGTTAAAAATTTCCTCAGGATTTGATAATTTTGTAATCTTGGCTAACATAAGGCCATCCACATAATCCATTATAACTATATGGCGATTCCATGTTATTGGTTTAGGAACACTAATATGATTCTTATAAAGTGTTGTTAAAGCATTATATTCTCTTTCTGCAGCTAATCTAGATTGATATAGCCAAGATATATGCCTTCTATCACCAATATACATACGAAGTAGTCTTGTCTTGCGAAAACATGTTCTTCCCAGTCTGTTTATCTTTACAATAAGTTTTCTATTAGATGTAGATAAACCCAAATAAACATCTGATTCTTTACCTACATTGTATGGTGTTAGTGAGACGGCTTTTAAAACACCTCTTTTATTTAATGCATTAAATGCTAGAACATCGTATCCTCTACTTGTTAAAATATACGATATAGTAAACATTTTTTTTCTCTGAATTAGTCCAAGAGAATTCAGAAATCTCAGTCTTTTTAGCAAAAAATCTTTGTCAATATTTACTATTTTTTCTATGTATTCTATTGGAACATATTCATGTTTAGCCATTCCTCTTTCAATTGATATAAGCACTCTATAATCTTCTTTTTTTAATTTTCTTAACGCGATTAGTACTGGCTTCAATTTAACCACAATACCAATGTTTTAATGAGGTTGAAGATTAGACTTTAATATTTATATATTAGAGGAAGTATACTCAATACAATATATTGGGGTGATAAAAATAACTTTTCTAATGTTGAGAGAGAAGATGAGAAAAGCTGAGAAAATGGTTTTAGTATCACTATTCCCAGTTATAATTCAAACTATTTTGCTTATAATATTTTTATTCGGAAGAACGTTTAGCATGTTTTCAATACTATTAATAATCTTCGTAGTCATAGGTATAATATCGATAATAATGATATTTAATTTACATAGCCTACTATCGTCCGGATCATATTTATCATTTATGAGTATGTGTCTAGTAACAATACCATTCGCATTTATATCAGGAATGGTTATTAGCGGAATAATGCTTATATCAGCTTATAGATTTGTAAAAATGGGTCTCGGAAAAAATAGGTGAGAGATGTGCCTCAAACATATACTTCACCTCCAAATCCAATTGTAAAAATTCCTAGAGATGCAGGCGACAGAAAATATAAAATTGCAAGAGGTTTTTCTATAGGAGAAATAAAGGCAGTCGGATTAAATGTAATGGAGGCTAGGAGAATTGGAATATATGTTGATGTGCGAAGGAAATCCATATATCAGGAAAATATTGATTCACTAAAAGGATGGCTAAAAAATATAGATAAAAATAATATTCCATCCAGTGTTTCTACATTGCCTAAAGTTATTAAGATAAAGAGAGCCAGAGGTAGAGTATTTAGAGGAAAAACGATGGCTGGAAGAAAGGTAAGAGGCTTATTGAAAGCAGGGCTTAGAGAGACTCATAGATATAAGTGGAAGAGGAAGCATAAGGAGAGAATATTAAAAAAGAGACATGAAGCGAGATTTGCAAAAGGTGGAGACTAAGATATGATAAAATGTGAGGTATGCGGTAAAGAATTAATTATTCCTTATAAATGTAAATATTGTGGTGGATATTTTTGTGTAGAGCATCATCTACCTGAAAAACATAACTGTCCTGGACTAGTTAGAGGTAAATGGAAATACGAACCAATACAATATAGAGAGAAAAGTTTTATCATAAAACCATCGTTTAAGCCTCAATCAATATATCGAAAAAAATTATATTTCTCTAGAAGAGAGATAGTAAATCTTCTAATTTCTATATTTCTAGTAGGTGCAATTTATATATCTAATTACCTTTTTCTAATAATAAGTTATAATAGGATTGCTTTAATCCTATCTATCTTGATTGGAAGTATACTTGCGTTCATATTACATGAATTAGCGCATAAATTTATCGCAATAAACTATGGTTTAAGAGCGGAATACACTACTTCTAAAATGGGGATATTATTAACAGCGATATCTATAATACCTTTTTTACCTATAAGAATAATAGCCCCGGGATATGTGAAAATAATATCTTATAAATATGATAAAAGTATATATGGAAGAATAGCTTTAGCAGGACCGCTAACCAATATAATTTTAGCGATATTATTTATTCTCCTAAGTAAAATACATTATTCATTAATGTTGGCATCTTTAATAAACATAGATATAGCCTTCTTTAATATAATGCCCTTTCCAATTTTAGATGGATCTCATATAATTAAATGGAATATAAAAATATGGATACTAGCTATGATATCTACACTTCTATTATGGTTTTTATGCCATACAATTACTTAGTTTCATTTTTCATAACATCCATTTTTTTCCAGGCATTTATTTGCATCATTATTTTTTCTTTAATAATTTTAGATCCACATTTATAGCAATAATATTTTCCTTCTATCTTAGCCATAATATTCTTGCTACCACATACAATACATCTTTTCTCTTCCTCAACCATAATCTATCATCATTAGATATCTATTTTAATGATAAAATTTAATTAAATTACTATATATAATTATAATGATTATTGTAAATATCGGGTTGTGTGTGTTATGAGCAGTATATGTCCCGCATTGTACCGTGATGAATCTGGAAATTTTATGTGTAAGTACGCTAATAGACAGGTTGATCCAATATATATGCCGTGTATGTCAGAGTATACTACATGTCCAGTATATATCGACTATATGAAGAGAAGAGAAGTGGAGGAAAAACCTGTTGAAAAAGAAGAGGTTCCATCAGCTGTGATTCAAGTTCCTACACCCGAAGTTGAGCCCAAACCTACTGTAGAGATGCCTCCACCAACTAAAGAAAAATCTTTAATAGATGAGTCATATGAGATCGAGGATAAGATAAGTGAGTTAAATGAATACTGGAATAATTATGAGAAAATGGTTGAAGAGCTTATTGAGAGATGGAATAATTTGAAAGACAGAATGGTGGTATATCTATCTGGTGTAGATAAGGCTCTCCAATCATTGATCGAGGAAAGAGAAGAATTAAATGCATATTATGAGCTTGGAATTATGGATGAGGCTAAGTATAGTGAAAGAATACAAGAAATGGAGGAGAAGATAGCAGAATATCAGAGAGAGAGGAATGATATGGCATCTCTTCTAGAAAAAATCGATAGTCTAATAGATCCACATTTAAGAAGAATAAAGGCTGTTATAGCTAAGCCAGATATAGGTAAGCTAAAGATAAGTCTTATGCGTTTAGAAGAATTATATAAAAATGGAGAGATAGAAGAATCTACTTATCAGAAGATTAGAGCAGAACTTCTTGAAAAAATTAAGAAACTAGAAAAAATAGTTGAGGTGTAGACATATGAGTGAAAAAGTTATTCTTGACGAGTTAGAGAGAAGTTTTAAGGAGCTTGATGAACTATGGGGGAAATATAGCGAGAAATGTAGACAAGTTCTTGAGAGATGGGATGAAGTTAGAATAGATATTGTTAGAAGAATTTCGGAATATACTGGCATACTTTTAAAGTGTGAGGAGGAGGGTAAGGAGATCGAAGTAAAGGCTAGAATAGGATTAATTCCTCAGGATAAAGTAGAGGAAAAAATGAGGAATATCGAAAAAATAAGAAGTGAATATTCTACTAAATTGGAGGAATTAAAGGATATGTTAGAGAAAATGGATGAATGGTCTAGTATACATAAGCGTAGAATTGGATTAGGTATTCAGATTACAAGTATAGAAGATATAAGAAATAGATTAGAAAAATTAGAGACATTATATAAAGAAGGTAAAATAAGTGATAGAAGATATAAGGAAATAAAATCACAGTTACTCCAACTATTACCGTTACTTGAAGCAAGTGAGTAAATAAAATCTTTTGACTCTATTTAGACTTTTTTTCTCTGCTTACAATAAATCTAATTCTCCCTCTTTCTTTCCTAACTTTAATAGAGTTAAGAGATGCTTCACCCCTTTTCAATGAAATTTTAGTCAATACATCTTCAAGCTTATTCCAGTGTCTTCTACACAATGGATATTCCATTTCATTAAACATTATGATAATTACTGCAGGTCTATCGCAGTTAACATATTTACATAAAAACTTACTCATATCTCATCAGTAAATTACAATTATATCATTAAATATAAAAATAATTATCATCTTAATGATTAATTGAAATTGTGGTGAATAATATGGTTCAGATAATTGTTGAAGATCTAAAGATACCGGAGGATTGTAGTGTAATAGTCGGCCAAGCACACTTTATAAAAACTGTAGAAGACCTATATGAAGCCATAGTTAGCGCGGTTCCTAACGCAGAATTCGGATTAGCCTTTTGTGAGTCATCTGGCCCAAGGCTTGTAAGG
Organism: uncultured Thermoproteales archaeon; assembly: GCA_964550975.1. Lineage (GTDB taxonomy): Archaea > Thermoproteota > Thermoprotei > Thermofilales > B9-G17 > CAZKAY01. The sequence goes on from CAZKAY010000071.1 coordinate 10,150, forward strand.
TATGAAGGAAATAATGAAGATCTTAAAAAAATTGCTATAGAAAATGCTTTAAAAATAGCTGCGGGACATTTTTTTATAATAGTGTTTAGAAATGCTTGGCCAATAAATATATTAAATGAGATAAAAAGGGTACCTGAAGTGGTAAATATATTTGCAGCAACGTCTAATCCTCTTCAAATAGTTTTGGTAGAAACTGAACAAGGAAGGGGGGTTATAGGAGTTATAGATGGGGGGAAAACAACCGGGATAGAGACTAAGGAAAATATTATTGAGAGAAGGAAGTTTTTAAGGAAAATCGGATATAAGCTAGGATAAAATGTTCAAGTACAAGCAAGTTATAGTTGTTAGAAAAGATATAGAGATGAGTATAGGTAAGATCGCAGCTCAGGTCGCTCATGCAGCTGTTTCAGCAGCTGAGATTGCCAGGAAAACTAAGAGAAAGTGGTATAAAGAATGGATAGCGGAAGGTCAGAGAAAAATAGTTTTAGAGGTAGATAGTATAAATGAACTACTTAAAATATATGATCTAGCTAGAGAGAAGAATTTACCAGTGGTCTTAATAAAAGATATGGGATTGACAGAACTTCCTCCAGAGACTATTACTACAGTAGGTATAGGACCAGCACCAGAAAACATGATAAATCCATTAACGGGAAAATTAAAGTTACTTAAATAGTGAGACCGTCCAATATATTAAGGAGGACTAATATGGCTAGAATCAAGCCATCAACAACAATTTCAACAAATATATTGACTCAAAAAGCATTTTGGACTGTCTCGAGTGGTGCTGTCAACTTAATCACCTTTGAATATTATTTTTGATAGCTTTTCTAGCTCG
>CAZKAY010000072.1:0-10731 GCA_964550975.1 uncultured Thermoproteales archaeon
AAATTTAATATGGTAATGAAATGTTTTAATTGTAATGTGATACTATTTGATTGGGGTTTATATTGCCCTTATTGTGGAGCAAGGCAGCCAGCTCTTGTATTATCTAGCACATATTACTAATGTATGGAATCGATAAGAGAATATCTCAAAGTATGTCACATATTTCTCTGATTAGGATGCTTTTTGTAAAGTTCTTTGATATGGTATATCGCTATTATAATAAATATTATCAATACTACTATTATTATTACTGTACCTATATTTAGGTAACTTACTTCTTCTATTCTTTCCTCAACAGGATATGCTCTTTTCATTTTGTTTCCTGGCCTTATAATTATTAGTGCATTAACCCTATTTAAATTTCTATGTCCATTGTTTATACCCGGCCAATCATATATAGCATCCTTACCATAATAATTAAAATATTGTCCTCTATTCAGATCTCCAGCCGGATCATTAACAATTACACTTCCATTCGATATATATCCTGTTACAACAACTATATGTCCAAATGATGTTAATTGAGTACATATTATTACAGGATAACCGTTATCGATTTCTCTAACAATTTTATCGAAACTTGCATCGGTATCAATATATGCTTGAAAACCAAATATTTCAAACACTTCAACCATCTTATTCCAAGAAGCCCCTAAACCAGGTATGTAAACATATCCATGCACGCCGTAACCATAATGTCTCCTAGATGCATCTGGCTGACGAAGATCAAATGTAAAATTGTTTACTTTAAATATACAGCAAATATATCTTCCATAAGGACTTACATGGAAATATGGGTTATTACAGTTTAAATTCCATGGCTCCAATAAGTTATAGTATGCTAAGACCATTACAACAGAAGCAGGTCCACAGGAATATCTTCCATCAAACCAGGAAGGAACATCATAGAATTGATTTATATATGGCACATCTAATGGCTGACAACCTGTATTAACCAATCCCATTATACTGATAAAGAAAAGTAGAATGAACTTATTAATAAACTTAAATGTTATATGCTGGTATATGAAACTTAAATTTTTTAAGACGCTTGACATTATTTAAATAATTCACCGTTTCCTATATATTCTTAGCTTTAAGCCACCTTATTACTTTGATATTTCATGTTACTTAATTTTCTTTCATCTTATTTTAACAAAATATAAGTTTCTCCTTACTAAAATTACATAGGAATAAATTTATTAATACAATATTGTATTTTAATTATTACATGAGATAGTTGTGGTATCCTTGGATTTTTGGATAGAAAAACTATTTTTGAAAGATAGATATCCACTCTTCTTTGCTTTACTCTCCATAGCATTATATCTAACTTGCCTTTTAATATCGTATTTGCTGAATGATCTAACCGTATATCTATCTAACCCGGGATGGATTTTGATGAACATTTTTGGATATATTACTATCGTCCTAACACTATTCATAATAAAGAATTTTAATAAGTCTTTAGCCTATGTTAGGAAATATACGGTGTTAGACGATGAAAAATGGAAAGATTTTAGAGCTAGGATTAAGAAAAAAATATTTAGAAAAACATATCTAATAATATTTGCCTTCTGGATGATCTACAGCTTTTGCCACGTATTCGTATATAATTTAGATGGATGGTGGGAGGTTTATTCTAAATATAATTCTCCATTTATATTTGATGTACTTGGTTATTTGATTCAAGGATTGAATGGGTGTCTCTTTGGAGGCATATATATGGCGTTTATACCCATAAATCTAAATTTAGCTTATAGGAAAATGTATAAATGCGATATATTTAAGCCTGAAATAGCTTCATCAAAGGGTATAAAAAATTTATCTAAATTCAAAAAACTTATACTTATAGAAACCTTTTCCGCAGCACTGATGAGTGCCCTCGCAATAACTATATGGTCTAAAATAACACTATATGCACCAATAATTGGATCATTAATAATGTTTATACCTACTGCAGTAATTCCACATTACACATTTTTTAGAATACTTTCAAGAGCTAAGGATAGTCGACTAGATTTAATAGATAGTAAGATAAAGGAGATACCCGATAAGGATGCAGCTTCTATAAGTGACCTAATATTATTAAACAAATTAATTAGAATTGAAAAAAGAATAAAGGATATAAAGCCCTGGTTAGTTGATATAAAATCCATATTTCAATTAATTGGAACCACAATACTGTCTCAAGTATTAGTTATGATAATCGATATGATGAAATAAATAATATTTCTCTAAGTAGATATACTTTTATAACTAATTAATGAATCTTATTATGGCGGAATAGTATGCATGAATGGAGTATTGCCAGCAACATATTATATACTGTTTTAGAATATTCTCGGAAGAGAGGGTTAAGTAGAGTAGATAGAGTAGATATTATTGTTGGCGAGCTCTCCCAAATAGATCTAAATATTCTTAAATTCGCTCTTAGAGAACTTTCTAAAAATCATGGTTTAGATGGAAATGTATTTAATTTTATAATTGAAAAAACCCTTTTGAAATGTAGTGTTTGTGGATATGAATGGAGTTTTAACGATTTTAAAGAAAAATTGATTAGAGAATTTGGTGAAGATAATCCCGTTCATTTTATTCCAGACTTGGTTTACTCTTTTACCAGTTGCCCCAAGTGTGGTTCAAAGGATTTTAATATAATTTCCGGAAAAGGTGTTAAAATAGCTAAAATTATCGGAGCTGCCGATCCACCTAATAGTCCTTATAATTTGAAACAATCCTTGTAGATTAATATAAGTTTAATCTTAAATTCATATAATATTTTATAGTGGGTGGAACGATGTCTTTAAAAGTCGGAGTCTCTTCTGGAATAATAACTCCTCCTGTAGGAATTCCTATGGCTGGTTTTGGTGCAAGAACAGAAGTTTCTCAGGGAATTCATGATGACCTCTATGCAAAAATACTTTTATTAGAAAAAGGGGATATTAGAATCGCTTTAATTACCCTTGATTTAATAGGATTAGGTAGAGCTGAAGTAAATAAGTTAAGGAAAATTGTGGGAAAGGAGCTGGGAATTTCTTCTAAAGAGATAATGATATCATGCTCTCATACTCATTCAGGACCTTCTTTTAAACCAAATCCACTAAGTTCTGTTTCGATAAAGCAGCAAGAAAAAATTATAACTAAGTGGCTTAAAGACTTTCATTTAGTTATAAAGGAAATTTCTGAAGAGGTATCAAATAATTTGGTAAGAGCTAAAATTAAGTTTGGTAAAGGATACGTTACTGGATTAAGTTATAATAGACGTTTAATAGTTCCCGAAGGAGCCTGCATGCTAATCATGGATACAGGAAGGATGAGAAATGCTGTACGTGAGCAATATAAAGAATGGGGAATGCCATCCAAACTAATAGAGAAAAAAGCTATTCCGGGAATACCGACTGGTCCAATAGATCCCGAATTAATGATTCTTAGATTTGAAACAATGAGGGGAAAGCCGATCGCCATTCTTATTAATTTTTCATGTCATCCAGTAACTCTTGGACCCTCAAATCTTTTAATCTCGGCTGATTATCCAGGCTATTTAAGAACTTTTATTGAGGAAGCGGAAAATACGACCATGCTCTTTACACAAGGAGCTTCTGGAAACATAAGGCCCTTTTACTCTGAACGCTCATTTAAGGAAGCTGAGAGAATAGGGATTACACTAGCCTCCATTGCATTAAAAACTATGAAAAATATGATAACTCTCCCTTCTGATATAGAGATTAAGACTATCAATACAGTTTTTGATATTCCTCTCAGAGAAACGCCTCCTTTACATAAAGTTGAGAAATTAATGAATGAAATAGAGAAAAAAATAAAGGAAAAATTGGATGAGAAGAATTTTAAAGAAGTAAGGAAGTTGAAGGAAAGGTTGATTTTCCTAAGTAGGGTTTCCAGAAAAACTGTAACTCTACCTCCTCAGTGGTTAGGCGTTTATCATAAGGATATAAAGAAAGTTGCTCAATTGTCTTTAGACCAGGAAAAAATATGTGAAATACAAGTTTTTGCTTTAGGAAACATTATATTGACAGCCATACCAGGAGAAATTTTCGTTGAATTGGGGTTGGAAATTAAAAGAAAATCACGTCCTAAACAAACAATGTTAGTTACTTTAGCAAATGGATCTATAGGCTATATACCAACAAAGCGTGCCTATCAAGAAGGTGGATACGAAACTACGTCGCTACTTAAGCCGGGTGTAGGAGAAATAATAGTTAAACGTGCTTTAAACTTAATTAACAAATTAGAAAATGAAACTCATTGATAATATTTTTATAGCCTATTAGAATTAGGGTTCATCAGTAAAAAATAGTGAATTTTAATTAGAATATTTTAAGATAAACGGAATGGAGTTCATTGGTGAATGTATGATAGATCCACGTGATATTGCTATTAAAAGGAAATTAGAGAAAATTGAGAAAGTTATTGCATTTTTAAGTGGTAAGGGTGGTGTTGGTAAAAGCATTATTACAGCATTATCTGGAATAATATTATCTAGAAAAAAATTTAATGTAGGTATATTAGACCTAGATTTTCACGGACCTGTAATACCCACGATACTTGGTATAGAAAAATATGAGTATAGTGAAAGCAAATCTGGTTTAATTCCACCAAATATTAATGGTTTAAAAATCATGTCTATAGCCTTTTTCACCGAAGACCGTTCCCTCCCGTTTAGAGGTACTGCTAAAACAAGCATTTTTAAAGAAATTATGGCTATAACGAATTGGGGAAAACTGAACTATCTTTTAGTGGATATGCCTCCTGGAACTGGAGACGAGATACTCGACTTTATAAAAATTTTAGGAGATAGGGGAAATGCTATATTAATAACGACGCCTTCGATAGTATCGCAGAGAGTATTGGAGAGAGTCATAAAACTATTAGTTGAAATAAAGTTTCCGATAATAGGTGTAATTGAAAATATGAGCTACATTAGTATGAAGGAAGGTAAGATAGAGTTATTTGGAAAAACTAGAACTGAAGACCTGGCAGAAAGATATGGGTTAAGACTCCTTGGAAGACTTCCCTTTGATATGAAATTGGAAATGGCTCAAGGTAGTATAGAAAGACTTTCAGAGACATGCCTAGCTAGACAGCTTAGTCAAATAATTTATAGAGTATTTAATCTATAATGTAGTTACTTGCCTAATATTTTTTAGATTAATTATTTCATTAATCATTTCTCCGGGAAATTTTCCTTCAACTATGATGTATAGTTTTGGATTTTCATATAGATATGGGTCTTCAGCTATTATTTGAACTATATTTATATTTTTCGATGCAATTACTGATGATACCGATGCAATTATCCCTGGCTCATCTCTAAATGGTTCAACTATTATACACCTATATCCTAGGAATCTAGACACATTTTTTAGAAAAGGTCCCGCAGGCTCAATTTTTTCAAAAAATTCTTTAAGAATATTATTTTCATTAATTATCTTCACTACTTCTTTGACAGTTCTTCTATCCACACCACAGGCATTTGCAACAGACATATAGGGAATTCTTATTTTATCACAAAATATCTTTCCGTTTTTTATAGAAAAACCATATTTTATAAATGTTTTAACTACCTTAAGCTTTTTCTCACTTCTTCCAAACTTTTTTTCAATAATGTTCCAAATACTCATAATTATTATTGTAGGAAAGGATGGTATTAAGCTTTTATTTTAGAAATATTTTAGTAAAATGGTGGTTATTTGGATATTGTTAGAATAGGATTTATTGGTGCTGGAAGTCATGCAAATCGTGTTCATTATCCATCTTTATCTGAAATGAGGGATGTAGAGATTACAGCTGTATGTGATCTAAATATCGATAGATTAAATTCTACAGCCGATAAATATAATGTTACATATAGGTTTATTAATTATAAAGAAATGATTGAAAAGGTATCTCTAGATGGAGTTTTTATAATAATGCCTCCACATCATTTATATGATATAGTGGTATATTGTTTGAAGCATCGTTTAAATGTTTTTATAGAAAAACCTCCTGGAGTAACGAGCTATCAGACTGAAAGTCTTGCCAGAATAGCTGGAAAATATGGATGTAAAACTATGGTTGGATTTAATCGTAGATTTATCCCACTTATACGTCAAGTAAGAGAAATGGTTGAGAAGAATGGCCCGATAATACATTGTATAGCTACATTTTATAAAGGTCGAGCTTGGGGCGAACACTACTATAATGGTGCTGTAGATATACTTACATGTGATGCCATACATGCAGTAGATATGTTGAGATGGATGGGTGGTGGAGTGGATAAAGTAGTAAGCATTGTATCAAGCTTTTACAGTGAATTTGAAAATAGTTTTAATGCACTTATAAGGTTTCGAAATGGATGTATAGGTATATTATCTACAAACTGGGCGGTAGGTGGTAGAATACATTTGTTTGAAATGCATTCTAAAGGTGTTTCAGCCCTAATAAATCCAGATGATAAGGCAGTAATATTTTTTGAGGATAGAGATAAACCTTTAATAATATCTACACAAGAGGCAGCTAAAAGTAGTGATTGGATAAAATATTATGGATTTTATTATGAGGATAGACATTTTATTGATGCTATTAAAAATGATTTTGAGCCTGAGACAAATTTCAATGATGCTGTAAAAACAATGAAACTAATAGACCTAATATATAGAAATAGAATAGGTTGAAAAATCATTTTTTAATTATCTTTCTCTCCAATGGAGAATATATCCATGGCATAGTTATATCATATTTTTCTGATTTTCTCTTTCCCAACTTTGATTGCACATATGTATAGACAACAAGCCATATTGTTCCAATCGTAAATGTAAACAATAGACTATAAATATCCATTCCCACTTTAATTACAAATGGTATAGAATATAAAATAAGTAAAAGTATTTGTGGAGGTGTCTTTATCATTGTTGGGCAAAATTTATAGGGGTCTTCAATAAGATTTTCCTTAAACCTATATATTATTAGAAAGATTATTAAGGTTATTGTAGGTAGTATGAAGCAATATATAATGAAAAAGTTTATTGAAAGAAATTTGATGGGCATCCAACACACTATAAAATAAGAGAGAAAAGTGAACCATGAATACAATGTAACATAATTAATAAAGAAATGGAAAAATCTATTCATATTCCTTATCACCTAAGTTCCAGCATTTTCACATGATTTGTATTTATTGTCTAATATGATATATAAATGTTATTTTTTCTAAAAATTTGAAATTTCCAGGTATTAGATGAGTAAAAGAAAAATTTATTAAATTAGAAAAATACTCAAATTGATATGATGAGAATAATGGTCACATTGCCTTTAATAATTGCCACCACTGAGTAATTCGATAAAACCTGTTTGGTTTTTTGGTGAAAATGGAGTTTAACAATGTGTTTATATCTTCTAGTAGTAAATATGTTATTGTTAATAACAATAATTCTCTATTTATTCCTAATATATCAAATGGTGATGTAATTCAATATTATGTTTTTGAAACAAATATTTCTTCAATATGTTTTGATAGAAGTTCAAGACATATAGCTATAGGGTTTTGGAATGGCACCGTAATATATATCGATATTAAGAAAGGTTTTCTCTGGAGAAAAAGGTTAGATAATAGAATACTTCATATAAAGATGGATGAGAATGGTTCACTAATATTTCTAGCCTCCAATACAAATATCTATCTTTTCAAATATAGTGGAGAATTAATATATGTTAAGAACTTCAGTAGAACATTGTATCACTTATCTATATCATCTCGGGATAGAAAAATGCGAGAATAGTTATTACTTTCAAATCAGACTAAAATTATTAAGGAACTAATTATTGACAATAATGGAAGATTTCAATGAATTACATCTTTACAATAATGGGGAGAGATGTCATCTATACTATATGGTTTAGAGATGAAAGATATTACAGGTCAAAAAGTAAGGAAATATTAGTTAATGTTATTAGCGGAGAAGATACTCATAGTCAGTGAAACAACGAATATATAGTAATTGTTAGTGCATTAATTCTTCTTACGATTATAGTATTTAAAAATGTTGTGAAAACAATGAAATTTAGATTAAATGTTTTAAAGTTAAAAATGTAAATATATATTGAGGACATATGTTTGGTATATTAGTTACTACTTTACCTCAGGTTCCAGGTGTTAGGATAAAGAAAGTTTTGGGACTTGTATATGGTCTTACTGTTAGATCAAGAGGTATTGGTGGACAATTTGTGGCCGCATTAGAAACTATGGCTGGTGGAGAGATAACCGCTTATACTGAGGAGGCTAGTAAGGCTAGAATTGAATGTATTAAGAGAATGGTTGAAAAGGCTAAAGAAATGGGAGCAAATGCTATTATTGGAGTAGATTTTGAAACAAGTGATATATTGAATGGTGTAGCTACATTATTTGCAAGTTATGGTACAGCTGTAGTTTTAGAAGAAATTGGAGAAACTTTAATAGATTTAAAGGATGATGTCTTTTTCGAAGAGGAGAAATATAGAGAGATCTCTATAGATGAGATGTATAACTACCTTGTGGATTTTTACTCTAGAACTTATGGTAATTATGGTATAAAGAAACTGAAGAATGATATAGAATCTGAAATGATGAAAGGGGTATCTAGAGAAAGGGCTATAAGAAATATATATAGCAGATTACATGGATAGCTAACCTAAACATATGAGATAAAAAGGAATGAATTATATTGATAAAAAACTTTCAAAATCTAAAGAATTTAAGGAACTTGAATTATTTTTAATCATTTTCCTTGCTTCTTCAACTAAGGTAAAATTTTTGTTATAAACATATTAACCCAGTTATGTCTAAAACAAAATTGTATTATCATCAACTCTTATCTTAAATATTTGTATAAACATTTGTATGAATGTCTATAAGATTAGTTATGATGTCATCGAAAGTTCCATGGGTATCATAGGGTGATATGTTATGAAGAGTTTACTTTTTCTATAAAATGTACAGCCAAATATACAATTTGTTATTAATTTCATATTATAGGAGAAATCATATTTTCTATCTGATGAGTAAAGATTAATTATCATATGCTAAGTTTCATTAATTGTGGTGGAAATATGAGTGGAAATATTCCTAGACCGGAGTATCCTAGGCCTGATAGATTACGTGGAGATTGGATTAATTTAAATGGATATTGGAGGTTTTGTTTCGATGACTATGAATTGGGGGAGAGGGAGAAATGGTTTTTAGATATAGATAGACTGGATGAAAAAATATTGGTTCCATTTCCATTTCAAAGCAAGTTGAGTGGAATTCATGATGAATGTTTTCATGATATAGTATGGTATGCTAAAGAGTTTAAGATTCCAGAGAAATTTTTAGATAAAAGAATTTTTCTAAACTTTGGTGCAATTGATTATATTTCGAAGATATGGTTTAATGGTAGACTTGTTGGACAACATATTGGTGGATATGATCCAATCTCTCTTGAAGTTAGTGATTTGGTTAAGGAGAAAAATATTGTTGTTGTAGAGGCTATTGATAGACATGGGGATCAGCCTAGAGGTAAACAGGACTCCAGGCTTCATCCATGTGGATGTAGATATATGCGGGTGACAGGAATATGGCAGACTGTATGGATAGATGTTGTAGGTAAGACTTTTATAAAAAACTTTTATGTTACTCCTGATATAGATAATGGTAAAATACTGCTTAATGTAAACATTGATGGAGATATATTGAATAAACTTCTTGAAGTCAGAGTATTTTTTAATTCCTCCGAAATATTTAGCCAAAAATTTGATATAAGTTCAAATACTATGATGCTATCAATACCTATAAGTTATCTTAAACTATGGACTCCAGAGACCCCAGATTTATATAAGATTAGACTATCGATTATGGGTGATGGTAACACTATTGATATGGTTGAAGGATACTTTGGTATGAGAAAAATAAGTATAAGCAGAGATAAAATTTTATTAAATAATAAGCCTATATATTTGAAAATGGCTTTAGATCAGGGATATTTTATTGATGGTATATATACTGCTCCTAGCGATGAGGACTTGAGGAGAGATGTGGAGTATGCTAAGCAGCTTGGATTAAATGGCGTGAGAAAACATCAGAAACCGGAGGACCCAAGATACTTCTATTGGTGTGATAAGATAGGCTTACTTGTATGGGAGGAGATGAGTGACTGGGGAATGAGTTTAAAGACAGGAAACCTAGAAATGTTTTGGAGTCAGTTGAGAAATATTATTTTGAGAGATTTTAATCATCCATCGATTATAGTCTGGGTTCCCTTCAATGAGAGAAATATTCATGATGACATTATGGGTCAGAAATTTGTCTTAGAAATATATCGTCGTATAAAGAATTTGGATAAAACTAGACTTGTTGTAGATAATAGTGGTTATATGCATACTGAGACAGATATAGTTGATATACATGATTATAGTGGATGGCTTGGTGGAATGCAGATAAAGAAACTTTGGGACAAATATAGAAAAGAAGGTGGTATTCCTCCATCACCCCATAGGCCTTTAATGGCTAAGGGATTTAAATATAAGGGTCAACCAATCGTTATAAGTGAGATGGGGGGATGGGGTATTAAAAAATATATGCCTATAGTAAAGCGTCCACCAGCATATTATGGAAATATTTTAGAGGATGAATATGAATTTCTCAGCAAATATAGGGATGTTGTATTAACATTTGGAGAATATGATGAGATAAGTGGATTCTGCTATACACAGTTATATGAT
>CAZKAY010000073.1:0-10727 GCA_964550975.1 uncultured Thermoproteales archaeon
GCTCCCTTTCAACCTCCTCCCTATAACGCTCAAGCTCCTCCTTCTTAGCCTCAAGTTGTTGCAATAATTCATTTATGCTAGTAAGTTTCTCAAGCATTTCTAAGGCCTGTTTGCTTTGACCTTCAATTGTTTCAGTTACTTTCTCCAGGCCTGGTATATATTGAATTGTATCTGAGATCTTTTCTAATAATTCCGATAATTCCTTTTTCTCAGATAATAATCGTGCTCTCTCCTCTTCTAAAGTTTTTTTAAGGTCATCTAATTCTACAGCCCTCTTCTCCAGCGCTGCACTCTCCTCCTCTACAACTGATATTATGTCTGTGATAAGCTTTCTCTGTTCATTTAACTGGTTTCTTAGAGAATTATCAATGGTTCTAAGGTTTTTAGAAATATTTTCAGGGATACTTTGAATTATATTTGATAGGTTTGATATTTGTAGAAATATTTTATCAAAATTGTTTTTAATTATTTCTGCAAGTTCTTCTAATTTATCCTCCTTACCACCAAATATTGGCATTAAATACACCTAATCTATTCTAAATAAAATTATCTTATTATATATTTATAGTTGTAGGTCTAATATCTCTATATATATCTAAATATTTTTAAAATAATTCACTTAACTTATATTACTTTGAATTTCCTCCGAAAACTTTTTCTCTAAAGCAGTTATTTTTAATGATAACTCTGTAACTAAAAGTTTTAGTTCATGTATATCATTCTTCATATTCTCATAATTTTTATCTATAGAGAGACTCAATGAGTTTACTGTAAGTGAATTTTCATGCAATACATTTTTCACAGAATATAATTCCTTTCTAATATCTCCATACATTTCTGTTAATGCATTTATTTTATCCTGCAAATTTACTCTCATGGTAGACATTTCACTCAAAATATCTTCCTGATGCATTTGAAGCATTTCCAGATCTCTCCTAAATTTATCTAAAAATAAATCTAAGACATTTTTCATCGATTTAGGTGTTTCCTCACTAAACTTAGACAACTCTTCTCTTAGCGACTCACTCTCCTTCATTAAATTATTTAAATTTGACTCTATTTTACTTGAAAATTTATTAAGCTCTCTTTCAAGCTCGGTCATTCTTTCATTCAATATATCCATTGCAAATTTTAGTGAAGACATACCTTTATATAGACTTTCAATAGCCTTGGGAAGAAAATCTATTATCATCTTTCTTCTTTCATCTAATCCCTCCATATACTACACCAACTGTAATTAAATAGTAATCAGCAATAAATATAGATATCATGTAAAAATTTCATTGTAATATTATAATAATATATAGCTATACCGATAACTAGACATTAAAATACAGATTATAAATGTAGATGCAAAATATTGACCTGGTAATAACTATTTAATAATAACAAAATTATGCCCCGGCCGGGATTTGAACCCGGGTTTCCAGCATAATTGTCGCTGGCTCGAGAGGCCAGTATACTTGACCTGGCTATACGACCGGGGCTCCATGCATTCGGCCGGGACCTATCACCATTATTTATTTCTCTTTTACTTATTAAGTTTTCCGTATATTAAATATACTTGACTCGATATAAATATGAATTAAGTTTTTTAAATACGATGATACTTTAATTTATTGGTGTCTTTATGTCTAAAGTTTATTATCTAAAGCCTAGGGGAATTAAAGTTATAAGTATATTAGTAACATTATTGATTGTAAGTGTAGTATTAGTTGGATTGATGGTTGAAAGCGTTGGTGTAGGAGAGGTTGCAGTAATTATAGATCCTATAACTGGAAACATTGTTGGTTCTGTGATGGGACCAAGATATTTTATAAAGATGCCGTGGCAGACTGTAGATAAAATATATGTTGCTATAAAAACATTAGATATGTGGACTGATAGAACTACTGGTGAGAGAGGGGATTATCCAGCTGTAACTTCTTTAACTAAGGATGGATTAGAAGTTGATGTAGATATTACTTTGAGGTGGAGAATAGATGCTGGTAAAGTTATTCAACTTTATAGGAATTATCCTGGAAAGGATTGGGTTGATAAAACATTAGCTCCAAGACTACGTAAAGTTATTAGGGATATTATTTCAAACTATACTGCAGTTGAAACTATCGAGAAAAGAACTGAAATAGCGAATCTAATTTTAGAAAAATTTACTGAAACTCTTGCTAGAGAGAAAAGTCTTGGAAACTCTATTATAGTAGAGGGAATAGATTTGAGGAACATAGATTTGCCAGAAAGATTTAGAAACGCTATTGAAGAAAAATTAACTCAACAACAGTTAATGATTGCAGCCTCATATAATAGGAGTAGAATTTTAGTTTTAGCTAATGCTACAGCTGAAGCAGCCATCCTTAAAGCACTCGGCGAAGCCAAAGCTAAAATAATTGCAGCAAATGCTACTGCAAATGCTTTAGAAATGATCATCTCAGTTATAGGTGAAAATACTACGGCTGCTCAGACGTATTTAACGTTTTTAATGCTTAGAGATATTGCTCAAACTGGACAGAATATTTATATTATTATCGGAAGTACTGGATCATATATTCTTCCAATTGAGAGAAAGGGATAGGTATGTCTGACTATAAATATATCGTTGAAGTAATTAAACTAGATAAGCCTATAAGGGTTCCAAGAAAATATAGTGAGAAATTTAAAGGTGTACTTTCAGCTAGAAAAATTAGAAGAATGAAATATGAAGCTGTAGAGTGTCCGGTCATGGAGAAAAGAGTAGCATTTTTAGAATGCTATTTTTGTCCAAACTTTGTTAGAAGAGTTATGGGCTTAGTATATTGTAGAGGAAATGCTTTAAATACCAGTTCTAAATATTAATTCTAATAGATATTTGGAGAATGATGCTGATGGAGGACTTTCTAAGATATTTAGAAAGAGAATCTAGAAGGGTAGCTGTAAAACGTATTGGTAGAAAAATTGCATGGGAAGAATCACTTGAAACTATCTCTAAGGCTCCTACCGAGTTTTTAGATATGTATTATTTAAGTGAGAAACCCGGAGATCTAGTTATAATGGATAGAAGTACTGCAAGAGACTTTGAAGAGAGACTTAAATTTCTGGAAAAAGAACTCAGTAAAGTTAGAAAAATAAATGATTTTCTAAAATTATTAGTGACCACGCTTATAATAGCTTTAGTCATACTGGTTCTAAAAATCTTTGGTGGCTGAAATGAGTCTAAGGAAAAATGTAGTTAGCTTAGAGAAAGAAATTAAAAAGAGGTTTGTAGGAAACGATGAAGAAATACATATAGCAATACTCAATTTACTTCACCCATACTCAACACTACTTATCAGAGCTCCTAGAGGACTCGGTAAATCTACACTTATGTTATTGTTATTAAAAGGTATATTTGGCGATGACTTTGTAGTTATTTCAGGCGCATCAGAGGTAAAAAGAGGTGAAGTTATCGGTAGACTTCACATACCTTCCCTTGAGAAAAAGGGGATTGAAAAAGTTGTTTGGTCAGCTTTCGTAAAGACTCCGGGAAAAGGTATTGATGAAGTAAATAGATTAAATCCATATACAACTGCAAATATATATCATATGCTTCAATTCGGTGAGGTATGGGCTTATGGTGAAAGAAGAAAAACTGAGGATTTCATTCTAATTTCGAATGAAAATCCAAGCGATCCCACAACTTTTAAGCATCCACCACCATTTTATGATAGATTTGATATAGTAATATATTTGAAATCACTAACTTTAAGTGAAAAATTCGAGCTCCAATCATTATTAAAAAAATATGGAGGAGATCTGATTAGAACAATGCCTCAAACCATAAGTTTTGATGAGATAAAGGAAATTAGAGAAGAAATAAACGATGTAGAAATAGATGTAGAATTGAAAGGTATAATAAATATGCTTGTAAGAGATTTACAGGTATGTATAAGAAATAGAGATTTCTCTATGATAAAGCCTTTGGCACTTTGTGAGGGATGCCATTTTATAAGAGATATATGTAGTATGATTAGAATAGGTCCTAGTGAAAGAGCCACTGTAATATTATCATACCTTGTTAAAGCAATGATCTGGCTTGACGGAAAATGTGAACCCAGTGATGTAGTTAATCTAGGTAAATGGGTTTTTCCGCATAGGATTGAACTTGTAAAGGAAAGATATCTTCTAGAAGATATTATTGAAATATTAAATAGAGAAAAAATTAAGATGAGGGAAAGAGAAATTAGAAAGGAGTGGTTTATCCTTAATGAATTATATAAGGGATTTAGTAGAGAACTTTATAGGAAAGCTAAGGAGATTTCTCTTGAAGACCAAGTTTTTGCAGAGGAATTGATGAAATTGGAGAAAAAATGGGTTGATAAAGGGGTTATATCCTTTGAAGAAACTATTTCCGCATATTTTAAATAAGGACAAGAGTGTTCAGAAACGATTAGGTGAGATAGAATATATTTTTGCCCGTGCAAGAGCAGAGTTAATGAATCCTCCAGTAAATTTTTCTATAGAATTTAGAGAAAAGGGAAACATTGGATTTAAGTTTTTAAAGGGAGAAGGAAAAATATTTATCCCAAAGGATTTGTTATATGAAGAAAATTTTAATGAAATCTTTCTATGGTTTTCTAGACATTTATTATCACATATCCATTATTGTCCATATGATATGAAAACTGCTCTAGAATTGGAGAAAAATGCATATAAAGTTTGTAAAGATTGGAGCATAGCATACCTATCATTATTCTTTCTATCAGAGATGCAGATAGATTTCATATATTTGCCTGAAACATTTAACGATACACCAGGGCATCTTAGCTATAGATTTAGATTTAAACCTAGTGGTATAATGGAACTTCTCTATTCAGCATATTTAACAGTTTATCCAGACCATCTTCCAAAATATAAAGTTGATCCAATTATTAGAGACTACGGTAAACAGCTTGCATTCATTATTTTTAAGACCCGCCCTTGGAGCACAAAGATTAAAATTATAGCCTCAATATTAAGTAAAATTGAATCAATAATTCCCCGGAAAATTAGTAGAAAGAAAATTAAAAAAAGTATACAATATCTTCAGATACCTGTTAGAGAAGATGTAAAAGCATCTGCTTTAAATGAAATCATGGAAACATATGGTGGTATAAAGGATTTAAATACTGCTAAAGAAATATTTGAACAATGGATTAAACCTAGAGTAGATATGGAGAAACTTGAGAAAGAAATGAAAAAATACTTAAAGGAAATAAAAAGGAGGAGGCGAGGGAAAAAGCAGGAGAAGCTTGAAGAAAAAAAGTCAACTCAATCATTGAAAAGTGGGGATCGAGAACCGGTTTTTCCAACAAGTCTATCAAAATTATTAACGAAAATAGATAGTAGGAGTTTAAGTGAAGCTTTGTGGAAGAGATTTTGGTATAAGGCTAGAGCCCAAAGAATATTAATGGATTTTATATCGATGGGTAGATTGGTTAAACCTACATGGACTATTACAGCATATCCCGATCAATGGCTTGTAGAAGATGAAATCGAGGACCTAGATCTAGAAATAAGCTTAGATGAAGGCCCAATTATACCCGAAATAACTACATTAAAATGGGTTAATGTTCCAAGCGGCTTAGGGCATACACTATCTACTGCAAAAATTCCTTCAGCTATAATATTACTTGATTCAAGCCAAAGTATGACTCAGGGATTTAATAATGCCGCTACAGCCGCGTTCATAATTTATTTAAGTGCAAAGAAAGCTGGAGGGAATATAAGTATTATAAACTTTTCCACAAACTATCTAGTAGCTCCCTGGAAGGCTGACGAAAATATAAAGGAAATAATGTTATCTATACATCAAGGAGGCTACACTATACTTCCAGTACATATTATAAAAGATTTGATAGAGGAAGCATATGGGAAAATATTTATATTCATAGTATCCGATTGCGGATGGCAGAATATAGATGAAGCATTAAAACTTTTAAGAAAAATTAGTGAAAGGGGACATGAATTATATGTGTTCCATATATATGGATATAAGTATAGAGAAAAGGTTAGAAAGATATTAAAATCACCACATATATCATTAATTCATATAGAAGATCCGGAAAAGGATTTGGAGGGTATAGTTTTAGAAGAAGCTGTAAAAGCATATGGAAAATTCTTTTAATTACTCTACCGGAACTCTATACACTCTTCTATAAAATCTATATCCAGGAGGTCTTCTAAACCTTCTAGGAGTAATTCTCAGCATTTTTGTTAAAAGCATGCCAGTTATAAATCCACCTATATGTGCCCAATAAGCTACTCCAGAAGATAACCCAGTCAAAGAAAATGTTCCAAAGAATAATTGCTGTATAAACCAGAATCCAATAAAATATAGAGAGGAAATATAGAGAAACGTTAATCCTATTGGAGTGTATGCTAAAACCTTTATTCTAGCCCTGGGATATAAAACCATATATGCACCTAATACACCTGAAATCGCGCCTGATGCACCAACTGCAGGTACTAATAGGGAAGCTGGATCCAGAAGTGCAGTTAATAAATGTAATGCAGAGGCTCCTAATCCCGAAAGAATATAAAATATTAGGTATTTTGCATGGCCATAAGCATCTTCAGTATTATCGCCGAAAATGTATAGGAACAGCATATTTCCAAATAGATGTAATGGGCCTGCATGCATAAACATTGATGTAAATAATGTCCATAATCTTTTGCCCTGAAGTATATATAGGGGTATCACTCCATATTCTACTATACCGTAGCTTAGATAGTCTATTCCTGGTAAAAAGAATATAAAAAATACTATTATGTTTACTGCTATTAATGTATAATTTACATATGGAAATGTAAGTGATTTATTCTCATCTCCGAGAGGCCACATACTATCACTACACTCATAAATATTTTTCTTATATATATTGCTTTACTATTATAGTTATATTTGGATATTTTCTTCTGGTATAAGTATGAAATTTTGATCAGCTATAGTTATAATCGGTATTTGCTTTATCTTTGGATCGAGAATTATCTTGTTTGTAAATGATACTGAATCATCCATACCATTATGAATAGAGTATTTATAGTTAATCGGCTTCTCAGATATAAAATAGTATACAACTATTAGACTCCCTCCTCTATCATATGTAAAATAAATGTATCTTCTACCTCTTTTCTGGCAATATATTATTGGATGAGTTATCGATGAAATTCTTACAAGATCCTCTATACAATTAAGTTTTATCAATAGTGGTCTAAATATTCCATGACTCATTTATATCACATATACAATGAAATTATTTTAACTTACATTATTATAGTTTTTGTTGGATAGGGGGTTATAATAGTGTATTCTCCATGTAAATTATATAGAATTTTATGTAACATTCCTGGAATAGATAGATTTCCTATTTTTACTGAAATCCCTCTCTCAGCCATATATAATATTTCCTTAACCTTATTCTCCATTTCACCAGTTACATCGCTACCTAAATTATTTCTAATAGAAATTTCTTTAGGCAGATTTTTATAATATATCTTTCTAATAAGTCTAGCATTAGCATCTGTTTTAGGATTACTAGTATATATTCCCTTAACATCTGTTCCAAATATAGCCTCTCTTGCCTTAAAATTTAATGCCATATATGAAACAATTTGATCTCCTGAAAGAATAGAAAAACCTTTAACTCTATCTGCCACAACGTCTCCAAATATTATTGGTATGATGTTTATAGATAGGAAACTCTTTATCGAATCAAGATAAGATGAAGTTATTTTCCCATCCTCTGTAACAAATATACTTGAGGCATGTATTGGTATTAAAGACACCCCTTCCTCAAAAAATATCTTCAATATTTTTTGATTTAAGAACGTCATATAATATCTTGTTTTAGACACCCCTATTAGTTGGCCATATTCTTTAAACCCTTTATTTAAATTATATTTTTTAGCTATAGGATGTCCAAATGACCCTCCTCCATGTACCAATATAAATTTAAATTTATCTTTCAGGATTCTAAATTCTCTAGCAATACTATGTATAGCATCGTGTTTCTCTTCGAGCAATCCTCTCTTCTTAGTTATAAGCGATCCCCCAAGTTTTACAACAATTAAATCCATATTTTAACCCATTTCTAGCAGTTTTCTTAAACGTCTTAATGCTTTCATTTTCTCATTATATCCTATTTCAGCCGCTCTAATACTATCTTCAAGAAATGTTATAGCGTTATCCATACTCCTCCTATTCACAGGATAAGGTACTCCATCTTTTCCTCCAAATGCAAAGGAATATTTCACTGGATCCTTCCAATCAGCTGGTTTACCATATATTAATTCGGATATCAATGCTAATCCTCTAATAGTAGATGGACCTACACCTCTTATCATTAAGAACTCTTCATAGTTTTTCGGCTGATATTCATATATCTTTTTTAATATATTCCAATTAATATTCACAGGCATCTTTAGATATGAAGGAAACTTTTTCTCCAAAAATTTTATAGATAAATTTTTGCTTAGGAAAACGTCTAATGAAAATGTTTTTTTAAATATAAGTTTATATAGTGAATAGATTTTAGAGGGATTCTCACGTACCAGATCAAGTGTTATCCTTCTATTCTCTCTACTCTTTCTAGAACTCAGATTTAAAACAATTTTTCTAAGTTTTTCTGAAATAATCTTCCTATTTATAGCGTCTATAAAATTTTTAGTCTTAGACCAATGATACCTTCTGGCTAGTTTATTAAGAATATCCATACCTTGCTGAATAACTATCCAATCACCCTTCTCTGTAAATAAAAATGTATGATGATATAGATTAAAACCATCCTGAAGCATAGCGTTATCTATTTTAGCTATAATTCGACTTGAATATTTTAATTCATTTATTTTCGTGGAACTTAGACTTAATATTTCGCCAACATATTCTATTTCATTCAAAGTATTTTTAGCCCTCTTACCCTTCCCGCCACATATAGCTATACCATATTCACGAGGATCTATAACACTTTTTAGTACGCCTGTAACTACAGTAGTTACACCAGAACTATGCCAATCATAACCTAGAACACAGCCGAATGCTTGAAACCAATACGGATCTGACAACCTATTAAACAATTCTTTATACCCATATTCATTTAAGATTATTTTAACTATATTTTTAGCAAGCTTTTCCATTCTCTTCAATAACCAATAAGGCGCCTTACCATGATGTAAAGGAAGGTCGGCGACCCCTCTTCTAGAAAAATTTAGGTTGGACATCCCCTCCATCCATTTATTTGTGTAAGTTCGTCGCGAGGTCATCATTATTCAGACTGGGACGGCTTCCCCATCAATATGATTATTAAAAGGATAATATATAAGTCTTATCTTTAATTATAATCATAGGAAAAGAAGATGATGATAAAATGCTTAGAAAAATTATGAGAATTATTGGTATATATAAGTTATATGAAAAATGGCTATGGCATCAGATAAAAAAGGGTGGTATGCCAAGCCATATTGCAATAATATTGGATGGAAATAGAAGATGGGCTAGGAGAAGAGGATTGCCTCCATGGATAGGCCATAAAGAAGGCGCTAAAAAGGTTAGGGAAACTCTGAGATGGTTGCTTGATTGCGGTATAAGGACTGTTACATTATATGTACTATCTACAGAAAATTTAAAAAGAAATCCCATTGAACTGGAGAAATTATTCAATGTGTTCAGAGAATATTTGAAAGACGCTTTAAATGATAATACATTTGAAAGGTATGGAGTTAAGTTTAAGGCTATAGGAGAACTCTCTCTAATTCCAGAAGATATTAGGATATTGATTAAGAAATTGGAAGAAAAGACTAGTAGATATGATAACTTTTATCTAAATGTAGCTATGGCCTATGGTGGTAGAATAGAAATTATTAATGCCGTGAAAAATATAGTAAAAGATGTTTTAGATGAAAAGTTAAGTGTAAATGAGATAAATGAAAAAGTCTTTGAAAAATATCTCTTTACATCCCATCTTCCAAATCCTTCTCCAGATATAATTATCAGAACTAGTGGGGAAGAGAGGTTAAGCAATTTTCTTCTATGGCAGTCAGCATACTCTGAGCTATGCTTTATAGACGTTTATTGGCCTGACTTCAGAAAAATAGATTTATGGAGAGCTATTAGAATTTATCAAAAGAGGAAAAGAAGATATGGATTATAATTCTAGATAATATGTATATTTATATTAGAAAATAGTTTTTAGTAAGATAATAATTTATAATTATGATGAGTAAAATATAAAAATGGTGAATATTTTGAATAGAGAAATACATGTTTATAATAGTCTCTCCGAATTTTTAGAGTATATTAATAATGAGATGGAGAGAACCGAGAAGAAAATAGAGGATATTACACAAAAATATTCTGATGTTGAAAGGAAAGCGCAGGTCATGATGAGCATCGAGGAGACATTTAAAAATATGCTTGGAGTAGAAATGCCAACGATGAATGAAATCGACTTAATGGGTGTAAAAGTAGTGGTAGGCGCACGGGCTATAGATGAATTGAGGGTCTATAAGGAAGTACTAGAGTCTTTAAAGGAAAGGCTTGAGGCTTTGAGTAAGGCCAAAAAAATTTTGGAACCTATCGTAAAGTCGCTTAAAACGGGTGAAATCGGCGTCATAGTTGAGACAATTAATGGAATACCGGAGAGAATATTATTAAAAGAAAGCATGTTATAAGTAAGTGAAAAAATGAGCAAGAAAAAACTTTCATTTATAATAGTTTTAATATTGCTATTTTCAACAATAGC
>CAZKAY010000074.1:0-10616 GCA_964550975.1 uncultured Thermoproteales archaeon
ATATAAAATTATTTATATTTCATGGTTAAATTTACTTTATATATAAAATTCCAGATCAAATTTATTTTAAAAATTATCATAGTGACAAATATGTCAAATTATTCAACATAAATCATTTAACATAAATTGTTACAATACTCTTATTTTGCTTTAAGCTGCTAAACGATATCTAGGGAATCTCTTTATTTACTTCTGCAAATTTATAATACATTTTTTAAAATATTTCCAATTTTTTAAAAAATCTTATGAAAAATCATGGTAAAATATATAAATACGAAAGAATATAAATATTGTCAATTTAGGAGGTAAGAGTATGAGGAGAATATCTGTAATACTGATATCAATGATGGTAATATCGCTACTATTTTCAATAAATATTTTTGCTGCACCAGTACCAAAGGAGCAAGAGAACTGGAAATGGGAAGCCGTAGGTCCAAGGGTAGACGAATATTTATATCCAATCATAACCGATTATGATGCAGAGTTAATGTCATTTAAATCAGGAGAATTAGATACAGCATATATACAGGCAACAAGATTAGACGAAGTAAAAGATGATCCAAATATCTATATATTATCTTATCAAACATTTAACTTACAGTTTCTTGGAATAAATACAAAAAGATATCCATGGAACTTTACTGCATTAAGGCAAGCCATGTCACATCTAATAGATAGAGAATGGGTTGTCAGAGAAGTATTTAAAGGATTCGGATATCCAACTGAATCACCAATTCCTCCAGCCTTTGGTGCATGGTCAAATCCAAACGTACCTTCATATCCATATAGCAAAGAGCTTGCAAAGCAGAAGCTATTAAAGGCTGGCTTTAAATACGATGAAGCAAACAAAAAGTGGTATGATCCCAATGGAAATGAGTTACCAACATTCTATATACAGGTTCCTCCTGCAGAACAGGCTCCATGGTTATTCCAGGAAGCACAACATATAGTTGAGGATGCTAAAAGTATAGGATTACCTGTTGAGGTTGAGGCAATAGAGTTCCAAGCCTTAGTCGCACAAATATATGCACAGACATTCAAATCCTTTATATTATATCTAGGATGGGATAGGATTCCCACCCTAGCATATGAGTTATTTAGAACTGGTGGAAGCTGGAATTTCTGGGGAATAAGTGATCCGGAGTTAGACGATTATTTAGAGAAATTCTATTATACAGCAAATATTACTGAGGCTCAGAAATGGTTATGGAAGGCCCAAGAAAAGGTTGCTGAACTATTACCATATATTCCAATCTATATGGGTAGAGGTAATGTTGGATATAGAATAGATGTGGCTGGCGTAGTGCTTTCTAAACCAGTTGGTGGAGCCCACTACTTTACAAATCTAGATATACATCATATTCCTAAACCATTTGGTGGCAGATTTAGAGAAGCTTTAGGTTCAGACCCAAGGATATTAAATCCTTTATCAGCGATAACTGGAGACGAATGGCAGGTTCTCGGTCTAGTTCTCGAAAACCTATTTGTAGCTGATCCAGATCAAATATCTTCAGACATGCCATGGTTGGCTGAAAAATGGAGTATCGAAGAAACTACACTCGATGGATCTAAGTGCACTAAAATTACATTCCATCTTGCAAAAAATGTTACATGGCAGGATGGAGTTCCGTTTACGGCTAAAGATGTTAACTTCACGTATTGGCTTATAAAGGAGACAAAGCCCAGACAAATGTATGCAAAGGCTTTTGAAAGCCTGCTTAAAATAGAGGTTCCAGATAATTATACAATCATAGTATATATTAATGGTACAAGTTGGGCTTATCTATATGACTTAAATATTGTAGTATTGCCTGAACATATCTGGGGTAATAAGACCCTTGTTGAACAACATGGAGGATACGAATCATGGGATCCAAGCAAAGTTGAACATCCCAAGGTCAAGGGACTAACATGTCTAGTAGGCACAGGTCCATATATATTTAAAGATAGAAAGCTTGGAGAGTATATATTGCTTGCGTGGAATCCAAATTACTGGAAGCGTCATCCAGAAAAGACCTTAACTTTAACTGTTACTGCTAAAGAATCAGTATACTCTGGAGATAAATTACCTGTAGAAGTTACCGTGAAAGACTATACTGGAAATGTAGTAACAAATGCTACAGTAAAGATAGAGTTTATGAAAGATGGTAAGACTGTGAAAACGTTTACAGCATCTCATACCGGAGGAGGTGTATATAAGGTTGATGTAGATACAAGTGGTCTTGAAGGAGACTATAAGGTTAAAGTTTCAGCTGCATCTCAAATACCTTTAGGCGTATTAAAGAGAAGTACTGAGATAAGTGTTACAATAATACCATTATGGCAGAAATACTTACCGTATATAGTATTAGTAGTAGTATTAGTCATAGTAGTGGTAGCAGTATATATGTGGAGGATGAAGAGAAAGGCTCAAGTAGTAGAGGAGGAAGAAATGGAAAAAGAGGAAGCAACTAGTAAGGAGGAAGAAGAAAAAGGCGAAAGTTAAAAATAAATATTTTTATCGTTTTTTTATTCCGAATGCATTTATAACATTTCCCTTATCTATTGGGGATATATTATGAGTGTTGCAGGTACTAGCATGGTTAGATATCTGCTCAAACGAGCTATTGATAGGTTAGCAGTCGTATTTTCATCACTCATACTCCAATTCTTTCTTTTAAGGGTGCTTCCATACTATATTTTAGGTATAGACCCATCCTTTTTCTTTTTAAATCCAAATTTAACCGAGGAGCAGAAAGAAATAATTAGACATCAATTTGGATTAGATGAGCCGTTATCTAATCAATTTGTAAAATATGTTTTATCCCTCTTTACGGGTCAATTAGGTTTCTCCTTCTATACAAGACGACCAGTTATTGATGAATTAATGGAGAGACTACCTAATACTATATTGTTACTTGGAACAGCAACTGTATTAACCATAATACTTGGAGTAATTATTGGAATACTTGTTGTAGCTAAGAGGGGCACAAAATTTGATGCAACAGTAATAGGTTCAAGTATATTTATCAGCGCCTTTCCACTATTTTATATAGGATTATTATTACTATTAATATTTGGTTTCTATTTAAGATGGTTCCCAATAGCTGGGACAATCTCTCGTCCCCCGCCACGTGACCCAGTAAGATATGTTTCTGATCTACTATGGCATATGGCTATGCCGCTTTCAGCGTTATTGATCGCAGGTGTTGGAGGATATGCTCTATTTATAAGAAACTTATTTCTAACCCAGCTTGGAGAGGATTATGTTGTAACTGTTAGGGCTAAGGGTCTTACAGAGAGAAGTATAATGATGAAACATGTATTGAAGAATGTGCTTGGTCCAGTTATAACCATAATGGCAATCGAATTTCCCGGAATTATATCTGGTGCAGTTGTGGCTGAAACGATTTTCTCCTGGTATGGTGTAGGTAGATGGCTTTTTGATGCGGCAATGCAGTTTGATTATCCAGTAGTGCAAGCCGTATTATTTATACAGGTAGTTTTAACAGTAGTATCTCTATATATTGCAGATATAGTTATAGCTTTAATAGATCCTAGGGTGAGATTAAGATGAGATTAGTAAGAGTGTATTCTAGAGTAAAAGATGTTATGGGTCAGTTAAGATACCATAAGACTGGTTTAATAGGATTTATAGTACTTTTAATATACATATTTATAGCTATTTTTGCTCCAATTATAGCTCCTAATAATCCGAATAAACCTGGTTTGGCTGATAGCTATGCGCTTCCCGAATGGTTTTCAATTCTGCCTAAGTATAAAAACTATCCTAGAAATATTTTCCTATATATTAGGGGTAATAATTGGCTTACAGATGATTTAAATGGAGTAAAACTTAGTGAGGATGGAATACATATAACTATAAATAGTAGTTTGTCTGAGGAAAGGGTTTACTCGTTCAAATATTCATTTAAATATAATTATGATCCACCCAAAAGGTTTGAGGGAAAAATACCGTTTGAAATTAAATATTATGGTCCTATTTTTGGATATGTTAGAATAAAGTGCTATATAATTTCTCCAGATAATAAGATATATCAAGTATATGATAGCCGATCAATAGCGATGAATTTAACAAGAATGGATACTCCAGCCACATATGATGCGAGAGATATTTTCCTAAAATTACAGCTAGGATTTTCACCCTATGATGATTTGGGGGAGAAGATCTTTAATAAAAAGGGAAATTATACATTAAACTTGAAAGTATTTATTCAGCCTATTTCTCAAGAAACTGGTAGGATAGATATTCGTATAGGTGTAAAATATTTTAGAATATATGGATTATTATATGGATGGCTTGGAACAGATAATCTGGGATGCGATTTATTTTCAAATCTAATATATGGTACAAGAGTATCATTAATAGTAGGTGTTCTCGCTTCAATAATATCTGTTTCAGTTGGATTAGTTGTGGGGATAGTCGCTGGATATAAGGGAGGAATAGTTGATCAGATTTTAATGTACTTTACAGATACATTACTATTTACTCCAATACTTCCATTAATTATAGCTATAAGCGTATTTATCGGTAAAAGTTTATTCTTAGAAATAGCTTTAATAGCGTTATTTAGCTGGATGGGTTTTGCTAGAAATACTAGAGCGTATGTTTTATCTATAAGAGATAGTATGTATGTAGAAGCGGCTAGAGCCATAGGAAGTTCAGATACATATATAATATTTAGACATATATTACCTCAGCTTACACCAATAATATATATAACGCTTGTAATGAGGGTTCCAGGAGCAATACTTTTAGAGGCTACGCTAAGTTTCTTAAATCTTGGAGACCCTTCAGTACCCTCCTGGGGTAGAATGCTATATAGTGCTAGATATGCTGGAGCATTCTTTAGATTTATGTGGTGGTGGATTATTCCACCAGGAATTGCGATCACAATATTAGCTTTATCATTTGTTTTAATTGGACATGCTTTAGATGAGATTTTAAATCCCAAGCTAAGAGTGAGGCGTCAATGAGATGCTGAAAATTAAGAAACAGATAATATTTGTCATGCTTTATTTCTTTATAAATATATACATATTTTTTCATCAAGCTTTTATCAGGACTTTTAATCAAAGAGAGGCTTATAATATACTTATATCCATCTTTTCTACATTTATGTTTGGAACTCTTTTTCAAAAAATTAAGTATGCATTATTATCATTCATAGGGGTTCTTTTCCTTACAGCGTTTTTAACCATATATATAGTGCGTTTACCTATAGATATTTTTATTAGCAGTTTATCTGCAGATATAGCTACAATTTATATAGCCAAAAATATTTTTACATTTATGTTTTTCATTTATGTTCCATTATCCTTCGTATCTCTATTTATAGGTCTATACTTTTCACAATACTTTGGTGAATAAATTTGAGGAAGAATGAAGTTTTATTCATTTTTACTAGCATTATCCTTACTGTGCTCCTTATATATGATTATAGTGAATATTTTTTTCAAGTAGAGTCTATTAAGAAGCTAGATGTGATCTTGAATAGTATAAAGCTATACAGATTTAATGAAAGTATATTTGTAAATGCAAGTATAGGTATTGGGGGAAATGGAGTAAAAACGATAAAAATACTTATGATAACTTATAAAATATTTTTTGATAACGACTTGGTTAGAGAATATACCGAAAACTTTGCATTAAAGGGGTTTAAAGTCCAGCCTGGCCAAATATTTGTCAGAAAGATTTCACTTAAAATACCGTACTTTAAATATTCTAAACATTTATATAATGCCAGCATTAAAGGAGTATTAGTCGTAGATGTATACGTGGATACATTTTTTGGAAAAGCATTGTCATCATATAGATTTAATTTTATAGTAACTAAGCCTAATATTTGATTACTTTAATTCCCTTTACAAAGGTTTGATCATCTCTTATTGGAGATAAAAATATAACGAGTTCTCCTCCAAGCTTTGGTTCCAAAATATTTTTTACATGAAAATATAAAATTATTCTAGAGTATCCCCATGCGCATAGAGAACCAAGGATTAATCCCAGTACTATCGTTGGGTCGAATAATAGAAATGCTATGAAGGGTGCCAATGTAATAATTATAAATGAAATCTGACTTAAGAGTAAATTAGACTTCCTTCTTTTCACGATTATGTATTGTCCTTCGTTTTCTATAATTTTACCTATCTTATTTAAATTATAAAAATTATAGAAAGTTATTAGGAGAAATAGGAGTAGTAGGGAGAGAAGATAGCTTAAAATAAAGACGATAATAGTAGTATTAAACACTAAATATAATGATACTAGTGTTGAAAAAAATGTTATGATAAATACTATATATAGAGTGGTTTTTGAAAATGGATATGGTAAAATTAATTCTTCTTCAGACATATTTTAAAATAAGGGTAATAAAATATTTAAATAATATTATTGATATATTTTAGGTTAAGTATCGGTGTATCTGGATGACGCTGCTTGAGGTAAAGGATTTAAAAATGTACTATGAAATCTTAGGAAAGGGGTATGTGCATGCAGTTGATAATATAGGCTTTAATTTAGATAAGGGAGAGACTATTGGCATTGTGGGGGAGTCAGGTTGCGGAAAAAGTAGTTTAGCGATTACATTATTAAGGATACTTCCACATAATGCTAAAATACTTGGCGGAGAGGTATTGCTTAATAATACTAATATTCTTAAAATGGATATGGAAAGATTTAGAAAAAATATTAGGTGGAGAAGAATATCGATGGTTTTCCAAGGAGCTATGAATGCATTAAATCCAGTAATTAAAGTCGGAGACCAAATAGCTGAAGCAATAATGATACATAAAAATGTAGGTAAAAAATATGCTTTGAAAAGAGCTCGACGATTGCTTAAAATGGTTGGAATAGAGCCTTCACGTGCAAATAATTATCCCTTTGAGTTTAGTGGAGGTATGCGTCAGAGAGCTATGATTGCCATGGCTTTAGCGTTGAATCCAGATATATTGATAGCTGATGAACCCACTACAGCCTTAGATGTAATTGTACAGGCACAGATATTAAAGTTATTGAAATCTCTTCAAAGAAGGCTTAACCTATCAATAATACTTATATCTCATGATATATCTATGGTTGCGGAGCTAAGTGATAAAATTGCCGTTATGTATGCTGGCCAAATAGTTGAGTATGGGGATATTA
Source organism: uncultured Thermoproteales archaeon (assembly GCA_964550975.1). Classification (GTDB taxonomy): domain Archaea; phylum Thermoproteota; class Thermoprotei; order Thermofilales; family B9-G17; genus CAZKAY01. The sequence goes on from CAZKAY010000074.1 coordinate 7,145, forward strand.
AAAATGTATTTTTGTCTCCTCGGCATCCATACACTATGGGACTACTATCATCTGTACCAAATATTAAGGGTAAGAAAAGAAGACTAGAATCTATAAAGGGGGTCCCCCCAAATCTACTTGCTCCACCTAAAGGCTGTAGATTTCATCCAAGATGTCCATTAAAAATAGACATTTGCAGTGAAAGGGAGCCTGAAATAGTATCTGTAAATTCAAATCATTTAGTTAAATGTCATAGGTATATGGAATCTAGGAGGTTGATGGGCCTTGAATAAACCTTTAGTTGAAGTATTTAATCTTAAAAAATATTTTTTGGTTAGAAGAAGTATATTGGATGTTATTAAGAGAAAGTCTCAGAAATATTTGAAGGCTGTTGACGGAGTATCCTTTAAAATACTGAAAGGAGAAATATTTTGCTTAGCTGGGGAATCTGGATGCGGTAAAACCACTACTGGAAGAACTATATTAAGGTTAATAGAACCAACTGCCGGTAAAATTTTATTTAATGGAGAAAATATCCTAGAATATGATGAAAATAGGATTAAGGCTTTCAGAAGAAGGGCGCAAATAATTTTTCAGGATCCATATGAATCAGTGAATCCTAGAATGACTATATATGATATAGTAGAAGAGCCACTGAGAATTCATAAAATAGGTAATAAAGAGGAGAGAATGGAAATGGTACATAAAATGTTAGAGGAGGTTGAATTAAAACCTCCCGAAAGTTTTCTATATAGATTTCCACATGAGTTGAGTGGTGGACAAAGGCAGAGAGTGGCTATTGCTAGAGCTTTAATATTAAATCCACTATTTATAGTTGCTGATGAACCTGTATCTATGCTCGATATGTCAATTAGAGCTGAAATATTAAACCTAATGTTATCTCTAAAAGATAGACATAATTTAACCTATTTATTCATAACACATGATCTAGCTGTAGCAAAATATATTTGTGATAGAATAGCGATAATGTATTTGGGAAAGATCGTTGAATTAGGGGACATCGAAGAGGTTATAGATAATCCCTTACATCCATATACACGGGCTCTAATTTCAGCTGTACCTGTTCCGGATCCTAGAGAAAAAATAGGAGAGATACCGATAAAGGGAGAAGTAACTTCTCCAATAGATTTACCTAAAGGTTGTAGGTTTAGACCTCGTTGTCTTTATGTAAAAGATATTTGCAAGAAGAAAGAACCGGAATTAATAGAGGTATCTAAAAATCATTATGTAGCATGTCATCTCTATTTCAAAACTTAGATATCGAGCATAAAGGTATCTTTATGTTAACTTTTCGATTAAATAAAGTCGTGATTCTTCTAGTTCAAGGGGATATAACTGAAGCTAATACTGATGCTATTGTGAATGCAGCTAATTCATTTTTAAAACATGGTGGAGGAGTTGCTGCGGCAATTGTAAGGAAGGGCGGATATCAGATTCAAAGAGAGAGCGACGAATATATTAGGAGGCATGGACCGGTTCCTACAGGATCTATTGCTATAACAAGTGCCGGAAATCTTAAGGCAAAATATGTTATTCATGCTGTAGGACCTAGATACGGTGAGGAAAACGGGGATCTAAAATTAGCATCAGCAATAAAATCATCGTTACTAAAAGCTGATGAACTTGGACTTAAAAGCATAGCTCTGCCAGCGATTTCCACAGGAGTATTCGGATACCCGTATGAAAAATGTGCAGAAATAATGGTTAAAGAAATAATAAGATTTTCAGATACGGCTAGAAATCTTAAGAGGATAGTTATATACTTATATGGAGAAAGGGCATATAATGTGTTTAAAGAAGTATTCAAAAAGCATATAGAAAAATACCTACAATAATTTTAGCATCAATAAAGATAAGTTTTCTATAATGTGTTTCCTTCCTTTTATTCAAATTTACTGACTGTTAATATTATTTCTACACTATTAAACGTTAAAAATAAGTTATAAAACTAGTTAAGCTTAATTACTAAAATAGTTATCCATAATATTGGTGTAAATAATGGATATCGAAGTTTTTAAATCACTTTCTGAGATGCCCGGGCCATCCGGATTCGAGGATAGGATTAGAGACTATATCTTAACTCAGATAGAAAATTATGTTGATGGGTATAAGATAGATGCGCTAGGGAATCTTATAACTTGGATAGGTGATGGAGAGCCTAAATTAATGCTTGATGCACATATGGATGAAATAGGCTTTATAGTGAAATATATCACTGATAAAGGATTTCTGAAAATAGCAAATCTAGGTGGAATAAAACCGATGATAGCGATAGGATCAAAGGTATCTGTAATGGGTGACAAGGGCGATATAACTGGAGTAGTCGGATCCATTCCACCTCATCTAGCTAAAGCAGGATTAGATAAGACGGGCTTAAAGATAGAAGATTTATATATTGATATAGGCGCTGAAAATAAAGATGAGGTATTAGAGCTAGGTATTCATAAAGGCACACCAATAGCGTTTAAACAGGAATTTGAAGAACGAGGTAAATATATTTATGGAAAGGCTTTTGATGATAGAATTGGATGCGGCATACTGGTTTCATTAATTAAAGAAGTTAAGGATATAGAGACGGGCACACTCTACGCTGTTTTTTCTGTTCAAGAAGAGGTTGGATGTAGGGGGGCATTAACAGCTGCATATAATATAAATCCTAAGATAGCTATAGCTATAGAGGGAACAATAGCTGCAGATACGCCGGGAGTATCTCCGGAAAATACCATTACATCTTTAGGTAGAGGTCCAGCCATAAGAATAATGGATGGGAGTATGATTGCCAATAAAAAGCTTTTTAATATAATTAAAAATATAGCTGAAGAGAGGAAAATACCATATCAAATACAATTATCTCCATATAGTGGTACAGATGCAGGGAAAATACAGTTAGTGAGAAGAGGCGTCGCAGTAACATCATTATCTGTACCATCAAGATATATTCATACGCCGTTATCAATAGCTAAAAAATCAGATCTCGAAAATACGATTAAGCTGATAAGATATAGCATACCAGAAATATTAGAAAGATTTAAATGATGAGGGAGATTGGGGATGATCATTTTACTGAACATAGTAATGCTGCACGCTAAAATGTATCAATGAACTTGTAGAAATCGCTGGCCGGCATTTCATCTCATATTTTGTATTTCTACTATTTTGTGTCAAATAAAATAAATTTCATTATTTGCTGAAAAATCAGTTAATAAATTTTATTTTCCCCCTCCCTCATCAAATCGGAGTCACACATATATCAATGATATATGTGTTCATCCAAATTAATATTATATTCAATAATATATAAACTTTGTGTTCAAAAATTATAATATGATTGATAGATATGGATCTACTTTAGGTGTTTTCATTTTAGTTATTCATTCATGGTATAGAAGATCAAATGCATAGATATTTTAAAGGTGAGAGAAATAGAACGATTATGTTTAAATATTTTGATGTATTTTTCTTAGACGGTCTA
>CAZKAY010000075.1:0-10095 GCA_964550975.1 uncultured Thermoproteales archaeon
TATTTAACAATAAACTTTATACTTTAATTATTCATTTATTATAGAGTGAGTGATGGAGTTGGTAGGGAGGGAAAAGATTTGCTCGGTTAAGGGATGTGAAAATAAGGCTTTTAAAGCTATATCTGTATATGAATTTTCTCGTATAGGTGTAAATTTTCCATCGGATATCGAATCTAAAGGTAGAACAATATATCTATGTAAGGAGCATTATAAGGTATATAAGAGGATTACTAAAAAGCATAGAAAGCTTGAAAAATATAGGAGGGGGATGGGATATATCTGAGGAAAAAATAGATAAAATGGAGGCTATTGAAGAAGAGTACTTAAAGATTAGAAGAAATATTGTTGAGGAGAGGACTAAATCTGTATTAGGAGCATCCATATTATTATCTGTTATCTATGATGGTAGTGCCGGGAAGGCTTGTTTAAAACTGTATAATCTTGATGACAATAAAATATATTTCTGGTTTGATAATACAAATCATAGACCATATTTATTGTCGGATCTTCTTCCAGAAGAGATTGTTAAGAAATATCCTCAGATATTGATGCATAAAGGATTCAACTATATGGAGCTAGTTGAAAAATACGATGCATTAAGGGATAAAAAGATAATAATGACTAAAATTATTGCAAATGATCCTCTTTCAATAGGAGGATCTAAAAATTCTATTAGAAATATTTTACCAGTAAGCTGGGAATCTAAGATAAAGTATCATTTATGCTATATTTATGATAAAAAACTTATACCGGGAATGCTATATATAGTTAAAAACAATAGAGTTTATCAAGTAAATATAGAGGCTCCTAAAGAGATCAAAGACAGGCTTAAAAACATTTATGGAGAAAACTTAGAGGAAGAATTAGTTGAATGGATAAAGCTTTTTCATGCACCTATACCTTCTCTTAAGAGAGTTGCAGTTGATATAGAAGTTTTTTCTCCAGTTAGGGATAGAATTCCTAATGCAGAGGAGGCTCAGTATTCGATTATAGCAATATCTTTCTCGGGTTCCGATGGATTAAGAAAGGTTCTTTTATTGGAAAGGAGCGGTGTAAAAAATGAGGTAAAGCATAGAGAATTCGATATAGAATATTTTAAGGATGAGAGAAAAATGTTGCTAAAAGCATTTCAAACAATAATGAGTTATCCTATAGTTATCACCTTTAATGGAGATAATTTCGATCTCCCATATCTATATCATAGAGCACAGAAATTAGGAATAAGAAAGGAAGATATACCAATAATTTTGGGTAGAGAATACGCACACGTAATTCCAGGCATACATATAGATTTATATAAATTTTTTAATAATAAGGCTATACAGGTCTATGCTTTCAGTAATAAATATAGGGAAATTAAGACTCTGGATTCTATCTCTTTAGCACTATTAAATGAGAGTAAAGTTCCCATATCTAAGCCTATTTCCGAGTTATCTCCTATAGAGTTAGCATCATACTGCTTTCAAGATGCCGATCTCACCCTAAAATTAACTCAGTTTGATAACGAGTTAGTTATGAAACTTATAGTTGTATTGATGAGAATAGCTAAGCTTCCAATGGAGGATATAACTAGACATAGTATTTCAAATTGGGTTAAAAGTTTAGCCTATTATGAACATAGGAAGAGAGGATTTTTAATACCTAATTCTAATGACATTCTATCTATGAAGGGTAAAATTTATACAAAAGCTGTTATAAAAGGTAAAAAATATATGGGTGCAATAGTACTAGACCCAATACCTGGAATATTTTTTGATGTAGTTGTCGTAGATTTTGCATCACTATATCCTTCTATGATGAAGGAATGGAATTTATCATATGAAACAGTTAGATGTCCTCATAAAGAATGTAGAAATAATATTGTACCGGGTACACCACACTGGGTATGTAGGAAAAGAAGAGGATTATTATCTACAATTATAGGATATATTAGAGATCTAAGGGTATTTGTATATAAGCCTCTCGCAAAAGACAAGAGCGTGGATGAAAATACTAGGAGACTTTATGATGTAATGCAAAAAGCATTAAAAGTTTTTATAAACGCAAGTTATGGTGTATTTGGTTCCGAAAACTTCTCTCTTTATTGCCCACCTGTAGCTGAAAGTATAACGGCGCTTGGAAGATATGCTATTATAAAGACTATTGAAAGAGCTCAAGCAATGAATTTAGCTATATTATATGGGGATACTGATAGCTTATTTGTGTGGCGTCCTAATTCGGAGAATATCAACGAACTTCTAGCATGGTCTAAAAAAGAGCTTCATATAGATTTAGATATAGATAAAGTTTACAAATTTGTGGCATTTAGTGGATTAAAGAAAAACTATTTAGGAGTATTAAGAAGTGGTAGAATAGATATAAAGGGAATGGTTGGCAAGAAGAGAAATACACCAGAATTTATTAAAAGCTTATTTAAAGAGGTTTCAAATATACTGGCTTCTGTAGATAATATAAATGATATAGATAGCGCCATAGATAGGATTAGAAAATTAACTAAGAAAAGTTATATAATGTTGAAAAATAAGAAATATCCTTTAAATGAATTAGCGTTTAGAGTGACATTGACGAAGAGTTTGAAAGAATACACTAAAACTACACCTCAGCATGTGAAAGCTGCTTTCCAGCTAAAAAGATATGGATTAAATATTGATATCGGAGATATAATAAGTTTTGTAAAAATTAGGGGAGGAGACGGTGTAAAAGCTTTACAACTAGCCAGAATAGACGAAATAGATGAAAAAAAATATTTAGAATATATTGAGACAACATTTAGACAAATATTGGAGTCTATTGGGGTAGATTTTGACGATATATTGGGTACAAAACATCTAGATAAATATTTCTAACTTTTCTCTGCAAACATATATCCCCATTTCTCTAATGCTTTTTTCAGTTCTTTATGGGTTTCAGCATATTTCTCAACAGATATATTTTTCATAAATGCATCGACAGCTTGTTTCATAGCGGTTGCACCAGCTTTACTTCCCCATGGATGACCATGAATTCCTCCACCAGCTTGTATAACTATATCTGTACCAAGTATTAAAAGATTTTTGCCGACTATAGCTGGATGAATTCCTCCAGATGCAACTGGAAATACTGTTTTTAAACCATAAAAATCACTTCTAAGCCAATTATTTATCTCAACAATTTCTTGGACATTTTTCTGTATTCCTCCCATTTTTCCTACGGCTGTGCCTGTATGCAACTGATCTCCACCAGCAAGTCTAACAAGTTTAGCTAATACTTTCATTGAAATACCGTGTCTCGGATTTCTAGTAATTGCTGCATGCATGGTTCTATGACAATGTATAGGCACTTTTATAGACATATCTTCTGCTAAAATTCTTATAGCGGAGAAACCTGCTGTAAGAAAGTCTACCATAAGGGCTGTAGCACCGTTTTCGAGAGCTATATCAGCTAGTTCAGGTATCTTATATGTTTCAGCTGTAATACAGGGAGCATATATTACTTTTCTTCCAGTTTCTTCTTTTACTCTATCTAGAGCTTCTGCTACATAACTTACTCTATCCTCTAGTGGACAAAATTTTTGGTTAGAGAGTGTTTCATCATCTTTTATAAAGTCTACACCACCTATTGCTGCTTCATAGGCTACTTTTGCTGTCTCCTTAGGGGACAATCCGACCTTGGGCTTAATAATGGTTCCAATATGGGGTCTCCTAGTAGATAAGGTACCTACAATTTTTCTTACTCCCTCTATGCCAAATTTCGGTCCTTTAAATGCTCTTACAAAATCTTTTGGGAAAAGTATGTCTATTAATCGAACATTATTAAGTTTTCCAGAACCAAATAAATTACCCGCTACAATACTAAGCAAATTTGGTATTCCTCCTATTTCATAGTCAAACAATTCTAATGGATAAGCTATTTTTATGATTCCTCCACTATCAGTTTTATTTATTTCAAAGACTTTTGCACTCAAATGGGTTATTAGCCATTCTGTTGCGGTTGTTACCTCAGTCCATGTTCCTATAGATTCTTCTGCAGCTATTATTACACCTGCTTCAAGTAGAGGTATTTTATTTGGTTCAACGTAATATATGGCAATAATGTTTTCATCAACATCAATTTTATCGGGAGTTGCTGTAAAAATATCTAAAGATTTTTCCGACATATTTTATCCCGATTTATATATATTAAGACATCTATATTATTGTTTTCAATGTAGGCGGATCTATAGATCTTAATAGATAAATTTATTTTCCTTGAATAGATCACCGACATTTCGTCTTGATTTAATAATAGTAAAATTAGGTTATAGTTTATATAAATTTTAGTTGATATATGTCAGTTAAAGAATAATTATTTAAATGTCTCATAAATATCTTTACCCAGTGATATGATGAATAAATATCCAGCCGAAGATGATGAAGGGTGTATTGAATATAAGTTAAAATTATCTATAGAGGAAAAGGATAGAATCGAGAAAATAGCGACACAAATGAAATATAGATTAATTGAGGGTGGTGGGGAAGCATTTTATATTATAGGTGTTACTGATGACGGTTTTCCCATGGGTATAAGTGAGGATGAGATAAAGAAGACTTTAAAGATACTTAGACTTGCAGCGAGAAAGATAAATGCAAGTATTAAGGTTATTAGAAAAAATCCTGCAAAAAATGGTTATATTGTAGAATTATTTATAAGACTTGCTAGAAAGACTAGGCCACCTTTATTTATAACTATACCTGTCTTAGGAAACGTTGATTGTGGTAAGTCTACATTGATAAGCGTATTATGCACTGGAAGACTGGATGATGGAAAAAGAGGAGCCATGATGAAAATTGCCCGTTATTTACATGAAATTATTTCTGGACGTACCTCTTCGATCTCGTCGCATCATCTAGGATTTAATAGAAATGGTGAGATAGTTAATTACGGGATAGCAGATCCTCTTAATGAGGCAGAAATATTTTTGAGAAGTAATAAGATAATTACATTCATAGATTTGGCTGGGCATAAAAGATATCTTAAGACGACGGTAAGAGGAGTTACTAGCAGAACACCGGACTACGCATTATTAGTTGTAGCAGCAAATACAGGTTTACTTAAGATGGGGAGGGAGCATCTTGGTATATCTATTGCATTAAAAATACCCATTATAGTAGTTATTACTAAAACTGATATTACTCCTAAATGGGTTCTGAAAAATACATTAGAGGAAATAGTTAGTTTGTTAAAAAAACCTGGATTAAATAAGATACCGGTTTTGATTAAAAATTTAGATGATATTATTCTATCTGCCAAAAATATTTCTTCAAATAGAATTGTTCCAATATTTATTGTTTCAAATGTTACTGGTAGTGGTTTGGATAAGCTAATAGAATTTTTAAATGTGATACCTCCAAGAATGAGGTGGGATGAGAGAATAAGTGAAAAATCATTGATGTATATTGAAGATAAGTTTAATGTAAGGGGAGTAGGACTTGTTGTAAGCGGATTAATGTTGCAAGGAGCTATATCTAAGGATGATTATGTTCAAGTAGGACCTTTTAGCGATGGTAGTTTTAGAATATCCCGTGTAAAATCAATACATGTAAATAGAATCAATTGTGATAGAGTTATTCCAGGCCAGGAGGCATGTCTAGCTCTAACAAACATAGATTATAATGAAATTAGTAAGGGTATGGTTGTGTTAGATAAGTCTATAAATCCGAGGGCTACTAGAGAATTCTTAGCTAAAATAACTATCTTAAAACATCCTACAACTATCAAAAGCGGCTATCAAACTGTATGTCATATACACTCCGTTAGACATACAGTTATATTTAAAGACATGAGTATAGAACCTATGCGTACAGGCGATACAGGAATGGTTAGACTAAAATTTTTAAAACACCCATGGTATATACGTAAAAACGATACATTTATCTTAAGAGATAGTAGGACAAGAGCTCTCGGAACAATATTAGAATTAAAATAATCTTAATTAGGAGGATACTAATATCTATATGATTGTATCAATAGGTGTTAACATTGAGTGATGAAATAGATTTAATAAAAAGAAAAAAATTACTAGAATTCCAGAAAAAAATGCTTAAGAAAAAATTTCAGCAAAAGAATGTTAAGAGAACTCTGTCTCCACGAGAATTTCTAGATATGTATTTAACAGAAGGAGGTAAAGAGATGCTTAAAAGAGGGTTCCAACAATATCCAGGGGTGGCTCAGTACGTTGTAAATGGGTTAGTAAGGCTTATTATTTCTAAAAGAATCACTGGAAAAATAGATGAACACTTAATTTATGGAATATTCTATGAACTTGGATATCCAATTAGGCTTGAAACAAAAATTATGTATAAATCTAAGGGCAAAGCGAAAAGTATAAGTGAAGTTTTAAAGGAAAGACTAGAATCTTCTCATTAAAATTTTATATTTGTTTGAAGGCTATCTTTAAATATAAGGAATATGTTGATAAATTAAAATTTAGGGAGAGGTTGATGTCAATTAGAAAATTAATAATTGTTACATCAGAACACGATCCACTTAGAAGTAAGATTAAAAAGATATGTAATGAAATCGCAGAGAAGTATGGAGTAGAATTAGATATAAAATACGAGGATTGGGATTTCTTGAGAAAATATGGTGAGGAGGACGAGCTTGGAGGCTATAGTTTTCCACAAGTTTTTATAGAATATGATGACGGAAGAATAGAACATATATTAACTAGAATCCCGTTAAATAATAAGGGTAAGCTTGACAGAGACCTTGCAATGCAAATAATTGAAAAAAAGTTTTCCGGCTGATAACATGAATATTTATCTTGTAATAGATTACAATAATGGAGAAATAGTTAACGTTAAAAAGGTAGAGGCCAAGAAACTTGATATATTTGTAAGAGGTATTGCAAAACAGCTTATTGATAAGTGGGATATGGAGAATTCTGATTTCATAATCACACGTGAGAATAGGACAATATACTTAGAGTTGCCGATATCTAAGGAGGATTATGGAAAATTAAGGCAATATGGATTAAGAAGAGAAGGAAATATGGCGGCAATCGATATACCTCTATATGAGATTTCATATAGTAATTCTTGGGAAAACAATGAAATTGTTGTAAAAATGGCCACATTTATAGCTCCATATATTAATAAACAGGTGGAGAAAGAAATAATAGAATATGTTAGAATTTCGGCTGAAGAAGTATAATATATAGGGCGTAAATCATTTGTCCGCCCATAAATATGTTCCATGGAGAAATGTTAGAGGATGGACTTGTATACGATGTGGTCTATGTTGTATGAGATATCTTGTAAGCATAACGTTAGGAGAAGCAATGTATTATCAAGTGAAGTATGGACCAGTTGTCTTTAGAAAGGATGATAAATATTATTTATTTATGAAGCCGGATGGCTCATGTATTTTTCTTAGAAAATATAATGGAATAGCATATTGTGCCATATATAATGAGCGTCCAATAGTATGCAGATTATATCCATTTTATATATCTAAAAAACCTTTACCTTTAAGGGATGAGAAAAATGCCGTATATCGTTATAATGGAGTAGAAATATATGTATATATTGATGCTGTATGTCCGGGTATAAATAGAGGGTTAAATATAAAATATGCCGTAGATAATGCTGTAAAAATGTGGTTTAGATATCAGCTTTAATACTAAGTTTAATTCTCTCCGGTCTTAAATTATTTATCCACTCTAGAAGTTTTTGATAAGCCTTTATCTTTGAAATAGATTTAGAATTATTGGGTCCCGGTTTTTTCATGTAAAATGCATTTACTTCATATATTGTTCCATAGATATCGTTTTCTAATGCTATATATCCAAGTTTAATTAAATCCACTAGTAGACCAGCTAAAGCAGGGCTATCATTTATACGGGCATTTATGATGATTTCATCACTGAATCCATTAAAGGATTCATATTCTATATGCATTGAAACAAATTTTTTATCACCTAAGGATTCTAAAAATCCTGTAGGCTTAATATATGTTGGAACACTGTATCCAAGAATGTCTTCGACAATACTTGACTTAGTATATTCTTTAGATCTATTTTTATCCTCGTCGGTTAATGCATAGAAATCCATGTTTCCACCAATATTAAATTGAGCAATACCCTTTATCCTCCTGTTTCTCTCAGCCATGTGTTCTAATATATCTGCAGTTAAAGGTGTAGCACCAGTAGCGCCATCATCTCCGAACAATACCACATCATTTCTAAGACATTTATTAACAATCCACGGAGTATTTGCCAGGGGGCTAGGTATAGCATTTATAAATGCTATTGGTTTTATTTGAGAAGCATACTTAATAGCTGCATAAATGTATGCATATGAGGCATTAACTCTATTTTTTCTATTGTAAATAACATCTTTTTCTAATTCTTCAAAATTCTTTATGAAAATCGGCTTCTCAGTAGTAATGATATTCACTAATACATCGGGTCTAAGTTTTTCCCATTCCTCTACAAGAAAATCTATGGCATTACTTAAACTCATATCATCTTCAAGACCCACAGCATCAATATTAAGTCTATTAAGATTCCCTAAATGAATACCCTTTCTAACAACTATTTTTCTTAAAGAGCTTGGGATAACATTTTCATTAAAATTTCTTAAAGCAATATCAAAAATATTTTTACCAATTTTACTCTTATCTACATCGTATGAGCCTACAATATTTATATCTCTAAAATCTATCCCTAGATCAATATTGGCTAAAGGGATTCCATAAGGTTTAATTTCCCTTCTTTTCAATCTTTCTAGTCCAATAAGTAAATTCGTCGCAACCATACCTTGGCCTAATAAGATGACTCTGATCATATTCATCACTATTTTATAGTCATAAAATATTTATGACTATAAAATATAAATCTTTCTCCGTATTTCAATATAGGTCGTACTTCAAAGTTATTTAGTAAATTGCGATAAATCTATTATTAACTAAATGGAAATATAGTGACGAGATCTATGTATAGTGATTTTATTCAATTAAAAGAATATTTTGTTAAAAGGTTGATGCGTGAAATAGATGAGGGTAGAGTTGATAGAGACATTATAGATTTGCTTTTAGCTATAAATAGACATCCATATTTATTTACAACGAGTAGCTGTAGTGGTAGAATACAATTATATTCTGCCTCTCTGCCCGGAGATAAATTTAATTTAATAAATATCGTTAAATGGCATAGTCCACCGGCCTATTTATCTTTTAAAAAATATATTTATAACAGTAGTATGAAGAATATTTGGTTAGCTGTTGTTCCACCTATATTTCATATTTCTTCAATAAATTTACTTTACGCAGAAAAAATACTGAAATTAGCTTTTCTTTCTGGGTTCAAGCATAGCGGAATAATTTCTATAAGTGATAGTAGAGTGGTTGTAGAGATCATGGGGAGTGAGAGAATAGAAATGCCTCTGAAGATTAATAATAAAATTTTAATAAGTGAAGAAGACCTACATACAGTGTTTAATCTATGCGTTAAGTTGCTGGAAAAGTCTAAAAATAAGATATCTAGGTTAAAGAATAGTATGGGGAAAATGATTTATGAATTCGCTTGAAAACATATATATAAGAAATATAATCTTCATACTTCCCTCGTGGATAGCAAATGCTTCTCCTCTAATTATAGCTAAAATAATACATAAGAGGCATCCAATAGATTTTAATAAAAATTTTATAGATGGAAGGAGATTTTTTGGCAAAAACAAATCTATTGAGGGATTTATTTTTGGGATAATATGTGGTATAATTACAGGGATATTTTTAGAGTCACTAAATCTACATACAATATATGGTGCCTCAATACTTTCATTCGGAGCACTATTAGGAGATCTATTTGGATCATTCATTAAAAGGAGATTGAGGATAAAGAGTGGAGATCCATTTCCAATAATAGATCAATTAATGTTTCTATTAATTGCATTAGCATTATATTCCATAATTATAAAGCCAGTAACATTATTCTCACTAATGTTTTTGTCAATATCTACGTTAATACTACATATAATTACAAATTTCATAGCATATAAAATCAATTTGAAAGCTCATCCCTGGTAAAATCAATAAAATTTTTAATAAATATATATAGGGTTTCCGATACCCCCTCTA
>CAZKAY010000076.1:0-10084 GCA_964550975.1 uncultured Thermoproteales archaeon
TATTTCAATAGGATTTTAAGGCAGCAAATGAGTATTTTTATTGATGAATATAGGTTCTTAGGTTTTATGGAGAGCGATCTAATGCTTAGATGGACTATACCCCTTAATGTTATCAGTAAGGGTAAGTGGATATTTAGGACAGTTAAAGTACCCATGACATCAGGACGATACTCTTAATTTTAAACAAAACTTTTATTTTTCTTTCTCCTCTTATTTATCTTGGTGTATTTATGGGTAGATTGGGTAGATTTCAGGTTATGGCTTTGCTTCAAGCTGCTAGATATTATTTAATTACGCATGATATTAAGCGGGCCTATTCTTTCGGTCTTAATAGGGCTATTTTTTATGCTTGGGCTAAGAAATATGGTAGGAGTAGGATTCCCTCTAGACCTATTAGGAGAGGGGAGAAGGAGGTCGTTAAAATTAGGAGTGATAAGGGTACTTTAATTTATTTTGGAGATGAGGGGGCCTTTGTCTCTGATAATGGTTGGTTTATTATTGGCGGCGATGAACAGACACCGGATGATTATGAAAGAAATATTGTGAGGAGAATAGAATCTATGGTTGATTATGAAAAGGCTTGGAATGCCGCATTAGAGTATTTAAGACAGTTTAGTAAAGATACATTGCTAAGTCAGAGAAAATTTTATGCAAAGATATATAAGCCTGTCAGAGACAATTTTCTAGAGATTATTGAAAAATATTCAAGTAAACCTAAAACTAAGCAGCTGAAATTCTAATATTTTATATTAATAGAATGATGCTGTCAACTTAAGGCTTATTTGGATCTACTCTATAAGCAGAGATGGGATATAAAATAGCTATAAGTTATATTATTAATAGTAAATTATATCCACTGTATATGGATTTAAATTCATTCTGTTTGTTTAAACCATTCCGCATTACGTTTATAGAGTTCCCAGAATAACCAGCCTAATCCAAATGTTATTGGATGTCTAACCCATGCATCTAGATAGGCACGAAATGGTGAGGCGGGTGGACCAGCAATTTCGGCTGAAACATATGGAGTGAAACATATACCATATGCAATTAAAGTAGTTATAATGGCAACTATTGTAGCTATAATAATACGTTTCTTACTTGCTACTGAAAAATGTTCCTCTGGAGGAATAAATCTCCATGGAAATGATTTTTGTTTCTGTAGTTTCCAGATGTATAGCGATCCACCGAATGCTATGAAGAAGCATACTGTAACCACTATTAGTCCTCCAATGAGTTGAAGTGGATATACTATTGGCGTAAGTTCCCAGCCATAATAGATGACACAATAGGGGAAAATTGTGAATGCATGGAAGAGAAATCCACTCAATACTCCGGCAAATAAATTTAGTGGATATCTTACTTTCCTAACAATCCATGCAACCAATATCATTGCACATGGAGACCCCATAAATATTCCCAATGGACATCGTACTAGTGTTCCAGGATTTTGTATTAATGCTCGGATTAATTGACCGATTACGTAGCTCCAGTATCCTTCAAATGCCCCATAAACTACTGCTGCAAAAGTTGGCATAACAGGATCCAGAGTCATACCCGGCATTATTGGAATAGGTATAAGTGAAAATGCTCCTGTTAATGCTCCAAATATAGCTATTCTAGCCATTCTTCTAGGAATCCATAAATTTATTTTATATTTTTTCATAATATCTCCTATTTTAGATATTAATGATTAGATTTAATAACCTTTGTGCGCTTATGTCCCGTGATTAAGAAGCAGATGCAGGAGATTACAGCTATAATAATACATATTAATATGAAAAGCGAACCAAATGACACAATGTATGGAAATACTATTTTCATTGATTTATTTAGATTTATTTCTTGGGACTGCCTATTTAACATTTCTACGATAACTGTATAGTTGCCTGCTGGCAACCTTAAAGTTTTTTCGGCCGAAAGAATATATAATCTATATGGTATCTTAATCTCTCCAATATATGTGTAAACCGTTTTCTTAGACGTTGTATTTATAATTGTTATTTTTGCATGTCTAACGGGTATTATATATAGTAGATTAATTGCTATTGTTAAATGATATACTTTACATTGAATCTTCTCTATAAGAGGTTTTGTTAGAGAAATATTTCCCATATATACTGGTGTTTTAAGCCATAGTATTTTTAAAATATATTTTTCCTTTGGAAGTTCTATATATATCCATCCAGTTGAATTTGTAGTCCCATTATATACAGTTTTTCCATTAAGATCTTTAATAATTACTTCTGCTTTATTTAGCGGTTTATTCTCCATATCAACGCATAATATCTGCAATATTTCCCTATTATTATTCATATAGCTATAAGATAGTGTATTTTGGTTTGAATTAAATATAGTGGATATCAATAATATAATGGATAATAGAATGTATTTCTTATAGTCTACCGAATCCATAGAACCACCACATATATGTAAGTATGCCTGTGATAAATACATTGAAGAGAATGAAAAAGAAATCGCTGTAGGTAAAACTGATCTGTCTCAGATTTGTTGGTTTTTTAACTCCAAATGCTCTGGCTTCAACGGCTAGAGCCATTTTTTCAGCTAAGACTACAGCCTCTCTTATGGCTGGAAAGACTATTGGAAAGAGACTTTTAACTCTTTTGACAGGATTTCTTGATGATACCTCCCATCCCCTAGATTTTGCAGCTATTATAATTTCTTGTGTCTTATCGACCATAACTGGATAAAATCTCATTCCAGCTGTGATTATAAATGATAATCTATATGGTAGAAATCTGCTCCATAGGAAAATTATATCTGATATAGATGTTGAGAATGATAGAATACAGGCTGCGATAACCGCTATAGATATTTTTAGTGTAGCTGCCGTTCCCCATAATAGTCCTCCATAGGTTATAGCTGTATATCCTAATAGCGGTGTACCCTCCGGTGTTAGTTGAATCAATACTTTACATGCAAATTCTTTAGGTACATTTGTGAATTGAGATGGTTGGTTAACCCATAATGAGATAGAATAACCACTTGCTATTGAAAATATAAATGCCCACCATGCTCTTGCTAAAATTTTACGCCACGGAATCTTTGCCAGATATCCTATAAATAGTTCAAATATAAATAATATTAGTAATGGCTGTGGCTCAAGATAAAGTGTAAGGAGGAATATTATTCCACTAAACCATATTAGCTTGGATAGAGAGTTCAACCTATGGATTATCGTATCTCTAGCCTCATATTCTATTAGAACCATATCTATCCCCTCAAATAGTCATAAAACTCGTCAATGGTAAGAAAACAGGATGGAAGCTTAAGTCTTAAACCCAACCGTGTAATTTGAGGAGGCTGTATCCATGTTTTTCTAAGAATATCTAATTTAGTGAAAACATTTCTTGGATTGCCGTCGAGCAATACTTGACCTTTATATAAAGCTATTACGCGTGTCGCATATGATGCTACTAAATCCATTTCATGTGTAATCATGATAATCGTATGTCCTTCAGCATTAATTTTCCTCAATATTTCACATATATATTTAGAATCATTCCAGTCTTGACCAGTTGTAGGCTCATCTACGATGATTATTTTAGGTCTTATTGCGAGAATTGAGCCTAAAACTATGCGAAACCTCTTTCCACGATCGAGAGAAAGGGGCCATTCATTCTCATATCCCTTTAAACCGAGAAGACTTGCTACCTCATCTACACGTTTTTTAATTTCATTTTCAGGAAATCCTAGGTTTCTGAGACCAAATTCCAATTCCTCCCGAGTTGTGGAGTGAAATATTTGATGCTCAGGTATCTGGAAAACATATCCAACTTTTTTTATAATATCCCTCATCCTAGCCTTTATAATATTTAATCCGTCAACCACTATTTCAGCATCTTTATTTGAGGGTTTAAGGAGACCAGCTATATGTCTAGCGAGAGTGGTTTTACCTGAACCATTCTGTCCGACTAGGGCTACAAATTCACCTTCATATATATCTAGATTTATCCCTCTTAAAGCCATGATCTTATTTGGATACATATGTATGAGATTTCTAATCTTAATAATAGGCTTAATAGATTTAGGCTTAACCTGTTTTTCCAGATGCTTTGTAAAATACCTCTTCACATTAATATATTTCATAAGAAAATTATATATCTCCTCCAACGTTAATGGTAGTAGGTTATTCCATATTTCATCTTTCCTGAGAAGATAAGCTAGTTTTGTAGCGCTTGGAACAGGTACTCCAACCTTCTCTAAAACATCGACTTCTTGAAATACCTTGGATGGATGGCCTTCTAAAATTATTTCACCTTTATATAATACAATAATTCTATCGGCTAGACTCACTATTCTTTCAGTATCATGACTTGAAAAAATCATAGTTATACCGTATTTCTCTTTAAGACTTCTCAAAACATTATATATTCTCTCTCTACCAAGCGGATCGAGCATCGATGTAGGTTCATCCAAAGCTAAGATATCTGGTCTCATAGCCAGTATTCCTGCAATAGCTAGGCTCTGCTTTTCCCCTCCAGATAAATTATATGGATTATTTTTCCTCAAATCAGTTAATCTTGTAGCCTCTAATGCGAATTCGATTCGCTTATATATCTCCTCTCTGGGGAGACCTAGATTACATGGGCCGAATGCAACGTCATCCTCGACGGTGAATGCCACTATATGTGCTTCAGGATCCTCCATAACTACTCCAACATGCTGTGCCAATTCATATAGACTATACTCCTTTGTATTCATTCCATCTATAATGACATCGCCCTTCAATCTACCTTTAATGTAATTTGGAATTATTCCACCAATGCTATAGATCATTGTAGTTTTACCGGCTCCCGTTCTACCAACCAGAACTACAGTTTCTCCTCGTCGAACCTTCAAGTCAATATTTTTTAAAGCTGGTTTTCTCGAATCTTTATAGTAGAATGAGACGTTTTCAAGTATTATTGGATATTCTTCGGGCATCATTGTACCCTTAACAATATAACTATGTTTCCTCAACTATTTCTAGTCCAAGTAATTTTGCTGCGGCTTTAAATTCCTCTCTAAAATCTCCTAAAAATGATACTTTATGCCATCCAAATATTTCTTGATTATGTTTTTCTAAAATTTTTACTGCATTCGTCTCTACAGCCAGTTTATCCCTACACGCCTTTTCATCCTCAATTAATCCTAGAGATTTACCGTAGCGTATACATATTTTTCTATGAAAAACACTTATCTTTATAGTTGTAACATCTTCTCCACTAGGGAATCTGATTACTGGTGATACTCCTAGAAAATGTGATTCCCCATGAGTTGTTATATAATATTTCAGTGGAGGATTATTGTATCCATGAAGCCTGGTTGGTGATGTACAGTGAAGGTAGGTTATACGATTATGCGGTATGTCGAGAGCATAATTACCCATCATTCCAGGTCTATTGATAACATATTTTCCAAAGAAAAGTGTTACAGCCGAATCCATATCGGCTTCACATGTAGCAATTATTCCTTCATCATTTAATTTTGAAAAAGCCATACATGGATATACTGGCATTTTTCCAGAGAGAATTACTGGACAGCATTCAATACCGATTGCATCACATCCAGTATCTTTGATAAGTTTCTTTAGTGCTAGATAAAGTCTTGCAGAATTCACTATTGATTGATGCGGAACCTCTATTTTCTCAGCCTCCTTAATCCATTTTTCAGCAACTCTTTTAGCATCTTCAACATCTATTTTCTCATAATATTCATTTAGCTTTTCTGGGTTGAGTCTAATCATTTCTAATCCAAAAATTTTTTTCAGGATCTCCCTATATTTATCTTCATCCCTCTTCCATTGTATAGCTTGATCGATACCATGAACATCGACTTTAACCCTATTATTAGATAGTATTTTCATAAATCCTTTCATCACCTCTCCGCCAAGTCTTTCCTTAAACATAGATAATTCTCTAAGAAGTCGTTTATTATCCTCTTCACTTCTAACAATCTCAGCTTTATCGAATGTAAATATTAATATTTTCTTCCCTCTCATTCTATAAAGTCCCTCCATAATTCTTATTGCCTTCTCCACATCATTAAAATTCGATGAAGCTATTGGAAGTACTGGAAAACCTTTTCCTCTAATCCTTTCATACATCCTTATAAATCCCCAGTCTCCACCATACATATAGCTTGCTAGAATGGTAGGCTTACCTATTTTCATCGCCTCAACTCCAATACTATCAATCATGGGATTTGTACCATAGTTCCCGACAATATAGATTAAAAGTCCATCAGAACCTCTTATACCTTGCTTAATCTCCCAGAGCTCCTTTAAATCATATTTTGAAACAATTTTACCTCCAATAAACTCTATTTGAGGAAAAGTTTTCTCCAATCTCTTTAGAATCGATTTACATAATTTTTCCTCATCATATCCAATATAGGGCCAACCAATCCCCCATGTACCCTTACCTACAAACAAAACATAAAGCTTCATGATTAATATTTTGTTTTACAATCTATATAAAAATTTGCATCTCTTTCGTATAAACTGTCTAACTAAAATCTGGGTAAAGCGTATCATGATTAGCCTAAGATAAAACAGCCATATTATAGGCTTTATTAACTATTTCCAATACCTTTGCAGCATCTTCTAGATCTGCTATAGGTTTGCCTCCTCTCTTAAATCTATTAATAGTTTCTTCTATAAATTTAAAGTATTCATCTTCTTTTACATCAAGTATTTCCCTCCTCTTACCAAAACATTTAACCAATTTTTTATCAGAAAAAATAATTCTACCATTAGTACCAATAATAGAGAAATATTCTTCAACCTTATGACAAGGAGTATAGCCCACCTCTACTACACTATATTTTTTATCCGTCTTAAGAACTAATAGAGAATAGTCCTCTACGTTAAGTCCATATATCTTATTGAGGATAAGAGGATAAACTACTTCAATATTATTATGGAATAGATAGTTTATCAAATCTATGTAGTGAACTCCGAGATTTATTAGACAACCTCCACCCGAAATTTTTTTATTTAACATCCAGGGACAATTCCACTTAATATATCGACTAGGAGATCCAGTAATATACTTAAAATACATATATTTTATTTCACCCATTCTATCTAACGAATCTAATATCTCCCTTACTTTTATAGAAACCCTTTTAACGAAAGATACGCTTGCAAAAACCCCTTTCTTATAAGCTTTATAAGCTAAATCCCTTACTCTTTTATAATTTACTCCACAAGGCTTTTCAGCGTTAAATGATATTCCCCGATCTATAAGGGTTTCTATTATATTAGGCATCTCAATATGTTTCCCAAAGGAGAAAACGAAATCTAAATCCTCTTTCTTAAGCATTTCTCTATAATCCGTATAGTAGCTACAATTTATTTTCTCAGCTACTCTCTTAGCTATAGCTTCATCTCTATCGGAGACCGCTTTGATCTCCTCTCCGAGAATAGTTAATGCATTAATATACATCCCAGTATGCCAGTGACCTACTTCAATTAAACCTATCCTCATTCTTTCATCCAAAACTAAACTATGGTTTATGCAATATATTATTTATCTCTCTAAATAGAATCTACATCAAATTTCCTAGATATGGTTATCTCTTTACTAAAATGTTATTCCAAATGCCTCAATAAAACTCTCTATCCTCCTAAACTCCATTAAAAAATTTATGCCATTCTCGGTTAAATAATATTTTACGGCATTGTCTTCCCTTTTCTCTGTTATAAATCCCTTTTCCTTAAGTTCTTCAATATATTTTAAAAGTCTATCATAGGGTAAATTCGCTCCATAAAGTATCCTAGTAATTCTCGCACCATTCTCCTCATCAATTATCTTCAATATATCTATAATTATTCTCAGCTTAGATCTCCTAGGCTTCCTCTTCATTTTACTCTATTCACCCGTATAACCATTGCTAGAAATGGTATTATTCCGAGAAAATATATTATTCTCGAAAAAATATAGAGTGTATCGTCTAAAAACAGCAGTGATATTAGCCTAAATATATGGCCTAATCCAAACATCGCGAATCCGGTCAATACTAACAGTGAATTTATCTTTCTATTTTCAAGATATATTAGAAGTGCTTGAAAGGCTATGAAAAATAATAGAGATATGCTTATTATGTCACCTCCCATAAATATATAGAGATTTATGGGAAAACCTCTATCTCTAAGCATGCTCATTAAAACTGATAGGGATAAGAGACTTCTCTCCCTAACTCTTTTGGAATAGCTTATAGCTAATATTATATATGCAGTGATCTGAAATATGAATGAAACTATATTTGATACAAATGTTAGCGATATCATTATGATTCTTCTCGGATGAGATAGATATAAGGATAAAAATAATAGGCCTTGTCCA
This sequence comes from uncultured Thermoproteales archaeon, assembly GCA_964550975.1. Classification (GTDB taxonomy): domain Archaea; phylum Thermoproteota; class Thermoprotei; order Thermofilales; family B9-G17; genus CAZKAY01. The sequence continues at coordinate 8,352 of CAZKAY010000076.1, forward strand.
ATCATACTCGCAGCTAGGAGCGAAAAACTTGTTAAGAGCATTAGAAAAATTCTTTCCCTTAAAATTTTATATGCTTTTAATGAGAGATAGCTGACCAGAAATAATATTATCGCACCAAGGATATTTAATAATGTTAATATTAGCTTAATCATATATGTACCCTTAATATATACTATTAGTACATCATCTTTTTAAATATTGGTACATATCCTAATTCTCGGTGTAATATATGAATAAGATAATAGTTTTGGGAATAATATTTTTAACTATAATTTCAATATTTACAGTAGCTACATTGACGGCTATACCTCAGAATAAACCCACAGAGTTTAGACGCGTTGTTAGAGGAGAAGCAAAAATATTAAATATCAGTGATAGATGGATAGAGGTTGAAGGATTAAATAGGACTGGGAAAATCTATACTTTAGGAAAATGGATATATATTAAGGAAAATGAGTACAAACCAATGGACTGGAGTGAAGCAAAAAACTTATTCTCCGTTGGAGATACTGTGAAAATAGTTATTGCTGGATTTAAACGTGGAAATAGAACTATACCTATAGTACTTAAAATGTCTAAAGATGATTTCACCCTTATTAGATCTAGATTACTTCGATACGATATAGGTAAGGGTAGAAGGCTCGCATTCAAAGCAACAATCACTTATGTAGGTGACAAATATCTTATAGTACAGAGAGCCACAAATAATATAATTGTTATAGTTGGTGGAAAATGGGTTAAAGCTGGAGATGGAGAAGTAGATTGGAGTGAAGTAAAGAATGAATTTAAGGTTGGAGATAGTGTCTGGATTTATGGAAAAATAGCTCCATTTAAAAAATCCATAGAAAATATCAGAGCAATAGCAGCGCCTCAAACATTGATAAACATAGACACGGGGATATCGTTAATCAGAGGATAAAATTAAATTTATTTCATTTTTATTTCTTATTTCAGAAAATCTTATATATTTCTCATTGCTATCCTATTTGATGATCTATATGTCTAGTAAAAAACCCTATCCAAGGAATTCGGATATAGAGGAAGCTATTATGAGACTAATTATAAAGAATCCATTAGTATCTCCGGACGATTTCCCAGATGCAGTCAAATATGAACTTGAAAACTATGGATTTTATACTGGATTAGTCAATAAGAAGAGAATATGGAGAGTATATGAGAACATGGTTAGATCCGGGAAAATGTATGATTATCTCGAAGTAGTACAGAATATTAATAATGGATCCTAATTCTAATATCAAGTAGATTTCTCTTATTTAAAAAATATATTGTCTCTAACACCTTTTCTCTACTATATCCTGTACGTCTAGAAACTTGTTCAATTAGTTCATCTAATCTTAAAAGTTTACCCTCGGATGCTTTTGAAATCATACTTATAGTGGAGAGAACCTCACTTTTTTCTCTATCCATGGTCTTTGTAAATATCTCTCTAAAATAACCTATTATCTCCATAAGTCTGCTCCTAATTTCTCTGAGATCTAATTTACTGGACATATCTTTCATATATTCATCTAACATTCTTTTAATCTTCCTAACCTCACCTATCTTCTCCTCCAATATAGCTATTTGATCCATACCTACAATTAGCCTAGCCTGTCCATAGAGTTTTACAGCTAGACTACATAGGTCATAGAGTTCGTCGATCCTCTTACTGCAAATTCTCTTATAGAAGGAGTTCTTTACCCTTAGATCCTCTAGATACCCCTCCAATTCTC
>CAZKAY010000077.1:0-10045 GCA_964550975.1 uncultured Thermoproteales archaeon
CGGTAAAAATCTGTCTAGTTGAGTATAAGGTATATTCATTTGGAATCTATATTACCTCTATAAACGGGGTAAGTGAGAAGAAAGTGGCTGGTGGAGGATATTCATGGATATGGTATTATTGGAATACAACGTCGAATAAATGGGAGATGGGCAGTGTAGGGGCGGACCATTATGTACTCTCTAATGGAGATATAGTGATGTGGAAATATACTAAATGGTGATAAGCTTATTTTGTTTCTGCAGCTCTCCTTTTTATATATATTTTTCCACCGATCAATGTATTATTTGGTATTAAAACGGTTGTTCCGTCGCTCTTTTTAATAATTGTAAACATTATTGACACATCCTCTACTATACCTTCATCACCTCCAATACTAATTAAATCACTGATCTTAAATGGTCTTGTAATTAGTATAAAGAGGCCTGCAATAGCTTGTCCTAAAATTTTTTGAGTAGCAAATCCTATAACCATGCCTATAAATCCTCCTAGAGCTACACCAGCTGTGCCTCCACCTATACTTCCAGCTATAGTTGATATAAGTACTCCAATACCTAGCATTTTAAAAACATTTTTCACGGCCTGCGCTGTTGGATGATCATACTTTATTCTTAAGTTCCAATATACGAAGCTTGTGAAAGATTTTATGATTAGATAGCCTACAGCTAGTGCTATTATTACATTTATATATGATTGATAATTCATGTATATTCTCTCAAAATCAATACTTGTTTCTCTCAATATGCTTGGTAGAAATGTATTGATAAAGGCATTTAAAAATATGTAAATTACTATTAATGCTATAAGCTTTAGAAGCTTTTTGCCAGCTTTTCTTACAATTTCCTTTTCATTTTCACTCATATTTACCATCTCATTAAAAATATTAGTTTAATATCTTTACTTTTAAGTGTGGTGCTTAGATGAAGCTTAGGAATGATGTATTTATTTATAAAAATAGATATCTAAAAAATATTGGTTTTCCTCTAGGAGGTATTGGATGCGGTTCTATATCTCTTAATGGTGATGGGTGTCTCGTGGAATGGCAGATATTTAATAGAGTAAATAAGCGTGCACTGATTCCAAATACCTATTTCTACATATGGATAGAGAAAAGCTCTGGTGAAAAGTTTTATAGAGTTTTAAAAAAAGGGTTTTTAGATTTTCCAACATATTTACCTGGAGTAGAAGATGTCGAAATTATAGGCGAATATCCGATAATCTATGTAAAATATATGGATAAAGGTATGCCTATAGATATATTTTTAGAGGCATTTTCACCATTCATACCTTTAAATGTAAGGGATTCGGCCATACCATGCATATTTTTTATATTTCATATATATAATAAAAGTAATGAAGATATCGATGTTTCGATAGCATTTAGCCTTGAAAACACCGTTGGCTACGATGGTTTCAGCCCTATTTATAACATGCATTGTAAATGCTTTAATAAAAACTATAATAGGTTAGTTAAAGAAGAAAAGTTTACTGAAATATATATGTCTGCAGATATCGATGAAAATAATATAAATTATGGTTCAATGGCGATAGCATTATATGGCGATGAGGCAAGCTATATTTCACAGATAAATAATTTAAGATATTTCTGGAACGATTTCTCTAAAGATGGTATTCTAAATAATATAGATGATTCAACACCTAGCGATGAGGGATCTACCTGGATAGGGATATTAGCGTCCAAAAAGAAGATAAGGCCAGGTGAGTGGGGTGAAATAGCATATCTATTGGCATGGCATTTTCCCAATAGGGTTGTCGATTGGGGTAAATATAAGGGATATCGTGTAGGAAATATGTATAATAATTGGTTTAAGAACGCGGATACTGTTATAAGATATGCTGTAGAAAATTTTGATAGACTTGTATACTATACGAGACTTTTTAGAGAAACATTTTTCTCAACAACACTACCATACTATGTTTTAAACAGAATTAGTTCACAGATTTCTACGATTAGATGTCCTACATGTATGTGGTTTGAAGATGGCACATTTGCGGGATTTGAGGGATGTGCATTAAATGTAGGTTGCTGTCCAATGAATTGTACACATGTATGGAATTATGAACAGACGATGGCTTTCTTATTTCCGTCATTGGAGAAAGATATGAGGATGAAAGATTTATCGGTACAGCTAATGGACAATGGTTTAATTCATCATAGACTTGTCATCCCATTAAACATGCCTAGGGCAAGCGGATTGGCTATTGATGGACAACTAGGCACTATTTTAAAAACATATAGAGAGTTTTTGATTACTGGTGATATAAAGTTTATAGAAAAATATTGGGATAATATTAGGAAGGCGTTAAACTATGTTATAGAAAATTTTGATCCGATGTTAAAGGGAGTGATTTCTGGAAAACAGCCTAATACATATGACTGCAGTCTATATGGATATAATTCCTTTGTATCTTCACTATATCTTGCTGCGATAAAGGCCATGGAGAAAATGGCTTCATATGTTAATGATAAAGAATATGCTGAGAAGTGTAGAGAAATATATAGAAATGGATTTAAAGAGCTTGATAATTTGTTATGGAATGGTGAGTACTATATTCAAATATATGATGAGAAGAGTATTGATAGACATCAATATGGCAAAGGATGTCTATCGGATCAGTTATTAGGTCAATGGTGGGCACATATATTGGGTCTAGGATATATTTTACCTCAAAAACATGTCGAGAGGGCTGTAAAATCTATTTATCAATATAATTGGAGAGAAGATTTATCTAATCACATGCATAGTCAAAGAGCATACGCTATCTCCGGTGAAGCTGGATTACTTAACTGTAGCTGGCCACATGGAGGTAGACCTGAAAATCCGATACTATACTGTGATGAGGTTTGGACTGGAATAGAATATGAAATTGCATCTCTATTAATATATGAGGGATATGTTAATGAGGGATTGAACATTGTTAGAGGAGTTTTTAATAGATATGACGGTAGGGTTAGAAATCCATGGAATGAAATCGAATGTGGAGATCATTATACAAGAGGCATGAGTAGCTGGAGTCTATTATTAGCCTTAGAGGGATATAGTTATAATGGATATAAAGGTGAGATTAACTTTAACCCCAAAATAAATTACGATGATTTTAGAGGATTTTTTTCAACAGGATCTGGATGGGGTTTATTTACTCAGAAAAGAACGGAAAATGAGCAGGTGAATAAATTAATACTGAAATATGGTAATTTATCGTTAAATCAAGTGGGTCTAAAAATACCTCTAGGCAGAAATATAAAGAGTATAGAGGCCTATTTAAATAGGAATAGGATAGATATTTCATGGAAAAATATTGATGGAAAGGTTCTGATAAAATCTGCAGAAAAAATTAATATGGTTCATGGTGAGGAGTTAGAGATAGATATAAAATATTAATTAAAAATATTAGTCTAAAATTTTAATAGAAATATGAAAAATATTATAGGCGATTTTGATGAGACATAATATTAGAAAGATTGGAGTTGGAATGCTTGGATACGCTTTCATGGGTAAAGCTCATACACATGCATATCACGATATCCCAATATTCTTTTGGCCTGCTCCAGCTATTCCGGAGCTAGTTGTTATATTCGGTAGAACTGAGGAGAAGGTTAAGGAGGCTGCAATTAGATTTGGCTATAAGAGGTATGAGACGGATTGGAGGAAGGTTGTAAAGGATCCCGGGGTAGAGGTGGTTGATAATTGTCTTCCAAATAAGATGCATAAAGATCCCACAATAGAGGCTATTGAAAATGGGAAACATGTTATATGTGAGAAGCCGTTGGCTAGATCTGGAGAGGAGGCTAGAGAAATATGGGATGCCGCCAAAAAATCCAGCGTTAAAACTATGGTTGCTTTTAACTATAGGTTTGTGCCTGCAGTAGCTTTAGCGAGAGATATTGTTAAAAGGGGATTGCTTGGAAGAATATATCATTTTAGAGCTAGATATCTACAGGACTGGATAGTTGACCCTAATTTCCCATTAGTATGGAGGTTAAAAAGAGAAGAAGCTGGTAGTGGTCCATTAGGAGATTTGGGTAGTCATATAATAGATCTAGCTAGATATATTGTGGGTGAAGTGAAGGCTGTTACAGGTATTATGAAAACATTTATTGAGGAGAGACCTTTACCAGAAGAACCGTCTAAGAAAGGTAAAGTTACTGTTGAAGATGCCTTTGCTGCTACAGTTGAGTTTGAGAACGGAGCTATAGGTACACTAGAGGCGTCTCGGTTTGCAACTGGACGTAAAAACTATAATAATTTTGAGATAAATGGAGAGAAGGGTTCCATCGAATTTAATTTAGAAAGACTTAATGAACTATATGTTTATTGGAAAGAGGAGCCTATAAAGGAGATCGAGGGATGGCATAATATAATTATAACGGATGGGGATAGGCATCCCTACATAAAATATTATTGGCCTCCGGGACATATTATTGGATGGGAGCATACTTTTCTAAATGAAATCTACCATTTCTTAGATGCGATTGTAAATGATAAGCCTATAGCCCCTCTAGGAGCTACATTTGAGGATGGTTATAGGAATAACGTTATTATGGACGCTATAGTTGAATCGGCTAAAACTGGTAAGAGAGTAACAATTGTATTCTAGAATTGTGGTTTCTCATGGATAAGGTCAGAGTCGGAATAGTTGGAGCCGGGGGTATTTTTAGAGGAGCACATTTACCAGGCTATGTAAATGTTAAGGAAGCTGAAATTATAGCTATAGCTGATCCAAGTGATACCTCGCTTAAACTAACTAAAAATATTTTAACTAAAAAATATTTCGAAAAGGCTAAAAAAATTGAAGAGGAAGGAGATAGAGAAAGGGCTGGCAATCTGAGAGAAATGGTTAAAGAAATAAGATACTATAGGGATTATAGTGAAATGTTTTCCAAAGAGGATTTAGATTTAATAGATATATGTACACCACATAAGTACCATGCATCTATAGCTATAGACGCTTTAAACAATGGTTTCAATGTAATGGTTGAAAAACCCCTAGCTAGAACATATATTGAGGCTCTAGATGTAGTTGATGCAGTAAAAGATTCTGGAAAGTATTTCCAATATAATGAGAACTTAATATATCTTCCACCCTACTATTTAAGTATGAAGCTTGTGAGGAGTGGAGAAATAGGAGATTTATTATTTATATCTATTCCCGCATCTCATGGAGGTCCCGAAGGGAGAGAATGGTTCTGGTCTCCGTATATAGGTGGCGGCGGTGCTATGCTTGACAATGGTATTCATGCAGTAACCGTTTCATGGTATATATCTGGATTTGATCTAAAACCAGTTGAAGTTAAAAGTCTAAATCCATATGGATTATCGATTAGAGCTGGATTTAGAAATATTGGTGGAATGCTGAGGGAAATAGAGGTCGAGGATGAAGGAGTTGTAAGTGTAAGGTATGAGGGTGATAGAGGTTGGGTTACAGCTCTTGTAGAGGGTTCATGGATATATAAAAATATTCCAGACTATATTGTGATAGGGTCAAAGGGATATATTAAATGGGAGTTTGAGGGTAATAAAGAGTATTTGTCAATCTATGATGCTCATGGAAATAGACGGAGAATTGAGATAGAGAGTAAATGGGTATCTACATTTGAGGCCGAAATAAGAAATATGTGTCTCTCAATACTTAGGAATAGAAAGCCAATGATAGATGAAAATATAGGATTAGAGAGTATAGCAATAGTTGATGCGGCTTATTACTCTGAAATGCTTGGTAGAAAACCTGTTAAAATAGCTGATTTTAAGCTTTATGCAAAAAAATTGCGGGCCAAATTAGGTAAAAAAGCTATAGACGAATTTATGTTAAAGAAGCTAGAGTATTTTAAGGGATTAAAATAATATTAATTTTTTTCAATTCTTTTTCTTTTTCGTTTATACATTTTTTTAATTAAATCTATTTTATCACTCGCTAATGGTTTAGACACTATATATCCCTTCTCTAAACATTTTTTAAAAATTTTCTCACCTTTTTCTGTTAAAACTATTACTGTAGACCACCCTATATCTGATCCTATATCTCCTATAGCTATATCTGCATTTAACGAGAAGAGTTCACCACATCTATCGCATGCTTTACTCGAATATTTTGCAATGTTTTTTACATTAATACTAACCATATCTCCATCATTTTTCTCTATAATATATTTTCCCTGAACGATTCTTATTTTTAATATTTCTTGAATATTATCTATACCTACTTTCGATATAATTTCCCTAAAATATTTATAGAAATAATTTCTCCAGCAAAATAAGCTTATCTTCAATTCTATATTTCTCTTAATAATTTTCTCAATTTCTCTTAGTGCTCTTAGATGGCATGGAAGTCCGACAACTCCGATAGAATTTTTTATTAAAATATTTTTATTAAGTTCAGCCAATATGGGAGCATAAAAATACTTTGATCCAGCTGAACTAATTACTTTTTCAAAATTATTTGTTATCATGGGTTCTGGTTTAAATATACTACCTCCACATATTAATGCGTATTCTATTAATTTCTCCTCTAATGCTGTCAATATAAATGATGTAACTGCTCCACCATCCTGAGCTCTAGTCTTAATTTCATCGATTGTAGTTTTTACAGCATATCCCTTTATTTTAAAATCCTCGATATTTGTTACTTGAAGACTAATATTTGATGGACATATATTTATACATAGACTACAGTCTATACATTTCTCTGGATCAAACTGTGGTAGATTTACATTTTTTGCTAAGGCTCCTGTAGGACAAATATATACACATGCACCACAGTTTGAACAATAGTTTTTAGAAATTTTTTCATCAAATACATTCGGCAAATTTTAACACCAAATTATGCTAATTTAAGAATTTTTTCAGCATTCTTAAAAACAATTTTTTCAAAAACTGTTTTCGACAAACCTAAGTTTTTCAATAAGTTTAAGTGTTTTTTATTTGGTCCAAACTGACTTCCATCGTTTGCTAAGCATGGAAAATCTGTTCCATACAGTATTTGATTCTGAAAATTTTCTAAAAATTTTCTTGAAAAATTTTTATCTCTACTCAATGCATTTAATCCTGAAAATGCAGATATATCTGCATAAACATTTCTATATTTTCTGAGAATTTTAAGCATTTTTCCTCCAGGCTTTATATTGCCTTTGGGATAAACATCCTTTCCAGCATCACCAGATATATGTTTCCACCATCCTGGACCATGCATTATAAAGATAGTTTCCTTATAATTATCTAATATTTTTTCAAACCTATATATATCTGGATTAAATGTGTTATCCATATGTATAAGTATAGGTACTTCTTTTTCAGCTGCAAGCTCGTATAGTCTTAGTGCACGTTTATCATCTATATATAATTTAACTTTATACTCTCCTATTCCTCTACAACCTCTCCTAAAATATTTTCTCATCTTCCTTATAGAACTTTGAGTACGTGGATCAACTACGCAGAATGGTATAAGTCTATCAGGATATTTTAATGCTGCTTTCAAAACTCTATCTGACAAAAATATTTCTCCATCAGTCTCTATATATCCTGGTACAGCTAAAAGAACAGCTATATCTATTCCAACGCTATCCATGTATTTTAATAGATCGTTTAGGTCTGAATATACTTTTCCAATAAGATATGGTGACCATGACAATATTTCGCCAATATGTGTATGCATATCTATCATTAACAACACCACTATGTTATTAAATTTAAAAGATATATATTGGTTATTTATTTGCTAAATATTGTCGTTTTATATGGGGTTGGTTTTATATGCTGAGGAAAGATGTTTTTAAGATAATTGATGTTCATGCTCATATAGGGGGTGATCAAAGATTTTTAATGAGAGTCGATGCGAAAAATTTTATTGATACGATGAATAAGTTTAATATCGAGTTTTCATTTGTTTCCTCTCTAACGAGTCTCTATACCGATTTCAGTATAGGAAATAGAGAGTTATTAAAAATTGTTAAAAGATATTCTGAGAAAATTATGGGACTTGTAGCTGTTAACCCATACTATGGGAATGAGGCTGTAAAGGAGCTTAGAAAATATGTTCTAAAATATGGGTTTAGAGGAGTTAAACTTCATCCCACCTACTTTAAAATATCTATGCTAGATAAATTGACTATTAGAATCGTAAAGGAAGCTGTTAAAATTAATGTTCCATTGATGATTCATTCATATGATGGTGGAATAGAGGTTTCTAGGCTTGCAGAAATGTTTCCAGATGCATTGATAATAATGTATCATATGGGTGGCCTAAATTGGAGGGAAGGTGTATTGAGAGTAAAGAATTTTAAAAACATTTATGCAGAAATATCTTCATCTGTATGTGATAAAGGTATGATTGAGTTTGCGGTTAAAGAGCTTGGTGCAGAGAGAATTTTATATGGAAGCGATATACCATATCAGGATCCATCAGTGTCTTTGGGAAAAGTTTTGGGTGCAGATATTTCGGATAGGGAGAAGAAGATGATATTATACGAAAATGCTTATAATCTTTTATTGAAAGGCGGATGGAATTGATTTTTGATATAAACGTATATTATAGTAAGTATAGTAGATATCATATAGATGTAGATGGTTTAATAAGAGATTTAAGGAAGAGGGGGATAACCCATTTACTAATAACCCCAATAGATTGCTATTTCTATAAAGAATATGAGGAAATATATAGCAATTTTATCAACAATATTAAGGATAAGCAAAATATATTTGCTACAATAGTTGTAGATCCAAAATATCCCGGGATAATAGAGCTTATAGAGGAGTTAATTAAAGTAGATTTGTTTAAAGCCTTTAGATTTACTCCAGGTTTTCATAACTTTTCTTTAAACGATAGAAATTTTGAAGAAATACTTGGATTTGCTGAAGAGAGAAATATACCGATATTCTTTCAATATCGTTTAAATTGGGGTGAAAAAATAGGTTTTAATTTATCAGATTTAGCTGAAATGGCTAAAAAACATAGGAATTTAAAAATAGTTGTTACAAATTTAAACTATGGCGAAACTTTAGATATTGTGAGATATGTTAAGGATAGAAGAAATATATTGCTGGAAACATCATTTTACCATCCTTTTAAAGGAATAGAGTTTCTGGTAAAAATTCTTGGTATAGAGAGAATTTTATTTGGCTCAGCTTATCCAGTAATCTATCCAGAATGCAGTTTACTTAAAATAGAGTATTCAAGCTTATCTATAGATGATAGAAAGAAAATATTTTTTAAAAATGCAGAAAAACTTTTGCTAAACAAATATTAGACTATTATTGTAAATTAAAATATAGGTGAATCCATGAAAATATCCATATGCAATGAGCTTTTTGAGGGATGGAGTTTAGAGAGAATTATGAAATTTATATCTAATCTAGGATACGATGGATTAGAGATCGCTCCATTTACTCTAGCTGATGATGTAAGTACGATTAATAAGGAGAAACGGAGAGAGATTAAAGAGTTAAGTGAGACATATGGTGTTAAAATTGTTGGTTTACACTGGCTTTTAGTAAAGCCTGAAGGACTACACATATCTCATCCAAATGAAAAAGTGAGGATAAAGACGATAGAATATTTAAAGGCGTTGATAAAATTTAACCATGATATAGGTGGTAAGATACTTGTATTTGGTTCACCTAATCAAAGATCTGTTTTAAAAGATGTTTCAAGAGAGAAGGCATGGAACTGGGCTAAAGAAGTCTTTAAAGAAGCAAGTAGATTTGCTGAAAACTATGGTTCAATTATAGCGTTAGAACCATTGGCTAGACATTTAACAAATTTTATAAATACTGCTGAAGAAGCTATAAAAATGATAAAGGAGGTTAATAGTCCTTCATTTAAATTAATTCTAGATGTATATAGTATGAATGATGAGGAAAAATCTATTGGAGATATTATCAGAAGTTCGGGTAAATATCTAGTACACTTCCACGCAAACGATGACAATAAGCTTGGGCCTGGATTTGGAAATACAGATTATATTGAGGTATTAAAGGCTTTAAAAGATATAAACTATGATGGATACCTCTCAGTAGAGGTGTTTGACTTTAC
>CAZKAY010000078.1:0-9517 GCA_964550975.1 uncultured Thermoproteales archaeon
AGGTTATATTGGCCTTACTATGTATACTTATAACTATATTTTTACATCCAGTTTTGGTTTTCATAAATAAGTCTATAAATATTCTTATAGGTGTATAGTATGGAGTATTGGGAGATATGTGGATGGTTTAGCTGGATAACACCAATCATTGGAGCAATGCTTATACCATTATTATCGAAAATAGGATCAAAGATTAGAGATCATGGGGCGGTTTTATTCTCACTTCTTTCAATGATCATGACACTATACTTAATTTCACTAATGTTTGATAGGAGTATTCAATGGCCCTTGTATTCAAGCTATGATTGGATAATAGTGCCACATGCCCCGATATTGTCAAAAATAAAGGTAGGTATATTAATCGACCCATTAAGCATTATAATGGCAAATATAGTTGCAATCATATCATTTCTGATTATGGTGTATTCTCTCGGATATATGCATGGAGATCCCAGTCTAACAAGATACTGGTTCTTTATGAATCTTTTTATCGGAAATATGCTGTTACTAGTACTCTCAGATAATCTATTTCAAATGCTATTTGGATGGGAAGGCGTAGGACTCTGCAGTTACGCTTTAATAGGATTCTGGTATAGAGATTCTAAAAAAGATTGGTTAAAATGCTGGGTAGGTGAAGGAGAAGAAGCATATCCACCATCACACTGTGGATTAAAGGCATTTTTAGTAACAAGATTTGGAGATGTAGTAATGCTTGTGGGAGCATTTATACTATTATCTATAATAGGTACACTAAATTTTGTAGAAATGTCTCATATACATCTTCATTCGGAAAATATTCCTCTAATATTATTGGGATTTATACTACTATTTTTCGGACCTATAGGAAAATCTGCACAAATACCTTTACTTGAATGGATTCCTGACGCTATGGCTGGCCCGACAACCGTAAGCGCATTAATACATGCTGCAACAATGGTAAAAGCTGGAGTCTTTTTAACTGCAAGAATATTTCCTATAGTATACTTATGGTCTAAAACTATTCCAGAACTATCATTATTCTTTACATTTGTTACTTGGATTGGAACATTGACAGCTATTATAGCCGCTCTTCAAGCAGTAGTTTCAACGGAATTAAAAAAAGTTTTGGCATATTCCACAATGAGTCAACTGGGATATATGATGATGGCACTTGGAACAGGAGGAGTTTCAGATGAATATATTATTGGATATACTGGAGGAATATTTCATTTAATGAGTCATGCCATGTTTAAGGCTTCTCTATTTCTCGCCGCAGGCTCGGTACTTCATGCAGTTGGATCAAGATTTCTTAGACATTTTGGTGGACTAAGAAAAAATATGCCATATACCTTTATCTTAATGTCTGTAGCAGCATTATCGTTAATGGGAGCTCCCTTCATCTCTATAGGTTTCTGGAGTAAAGACATGGTTTTGGAGGCAGCTCTAATCTCTAGACAATATATTGTCTTCATTATAGGTGTAGTTACAGCATTTTTAACTACATTTTATACTATTCGTATGATAAGTCTAACTTTTTTAGGGAAAAAAAGCAGTTTTATAGTTGAAAGAGAAAGGGAAGGGCGCCATCTACATGAATCCCCCAAAATAATGCTTATTCCTATAGCCATATTAGTAACAGGTACACTTGTATTGGGAGTCACAGGCTTTTATATAAAAGATCTTCTAGAAGAAATATTTCATGAAACTATGCTTCCGATACATAGTTATGGCAAAGGCGAGACAAATACAGACATTTTAATAACGACTCTATCATCGATCGTTGCTTTTTCCCTCGGAATTCTAGCTGGATATATAGTCTTCATTGTAAGAAAAATATCTTCAGAAGACGTAATAAATAGAATAAAGATTATCAAAGACATACGATATATATTGTATAGGAGGCTTTTCTTAAATAAACTATATTATATTATTGTTAATAATATTATTTCATTTTCAAAGAAACTTTTATCAAGTTTAGAGCTAGGGATAATAGATCACATAAATTATGTTATTGCAGAACTATTTAAAAAACTTAGTGTAAAACTTCTATTCAATCTAGAAATTGGAATAATAGATCACATAAATTATGTTATTGCAGAACTATTTAAAGGAGTAAGTAAAGCTATAAGATATATTCATACAGGCTTACTGAATTATAATATAATTGGAATCATTTTAGGTATGTTACTTTTATTAATCCTACTTTTAAGTTTATAATAGATATGGGGTGAGATGGATGGAAGTAAGTGATGATGGATACATGTTGATGCAGACAATATTTATACCAATAGTTTTTTCAATAATAATATTAGCAGTTGGAAAAAGACTTAAGGAAAAAACGGGGTGGCTTACAGCAATACCTCTTATATATATCTCTCTTCTGCTCTGTTACATAAACATAAATATACCTTTTTGGAATATATTAATAGCTAGATATAGATGGTCGGAAATCTTTGGAGACTTTATACTAATTGCTGATGGATTAAGTAGTCCAATAGCGTTAACAATTGCATTACTAGGTACAGTTATATCAATATATTCAATATATTATATGAAACATGAAGAAAGACTTGAACTATATTTTGCACTCTATCTTCTCTATATCTCTGGAATGATTGGAACAGTTCTTTCAATGAATTTAGTTGCTTTCTTTATATTTTTTGAATTCATGCTGTTGCCTTCATGGGTTTTGATCGGTATCTGGGGTACAGGCAGAAAGGAATTGATAGCATTTAAATATTTTATGTTTACAGAAATAGGAGCATTATCTTCGCTAATTGGCATAGCTACACTTTATTCCTTTACAGGAACTTTAAATATCCTTGAAATTGGAAAACTTTCTACGAATATAGATATATCTATACTCCTTCCTACAGCGATAGCCCTATTATTAGGATTCTTTATAAAGATGGCTATTGTTCCTTTACATACATGGCTTCCAGATGCACATGCCGAAGCTCCTACCCCTATAAGTGCATTACTATCCCCAGCAATGATAGGAATAGGTGGATATGCATCAATAAGAATAATATATACAGCCATACCTAAATTAACTTATTTATGGGAATTTATGACAGGATTATCTATTTTAGCTCTAATTACAATGATCTATGGAGGATTAATGGCCATAGCGCAGGATGATATAAAAAGACTCCTCGCATATTCAAGTATAAGTCAGATGGGATATATGTTATTTGGAATATCCTCTATGTCAAGTATAGGCATCTCTGGATCGGCTTTGCTCTATGTTAGCCACGGTCTTGCAAAAGCCGTTCTCTTTATGGTGGCAGGAATACTTATGCATGAATTTCATACAAGAAAAATATCCGAGCTACGAGGATTAGCGAGAGTTTTTCCATTAACTACAACAACCGCATTAATAGGATTTTTAAGCCTTTCAGGAGTCCCCCCATTTCTAGGCTTTTGGAGTGAAATATTTATATTTGCTGGATCAATGTATACAGCAATACATGATGGATTAGATATTGTAAAGATGATTATAACATCTTTGGCGATCATACTCTCGGTGTTCACGGCTGGGTATGGCTTATGGACTATAAAGAGATTATTCTATGGTGAACCAAGTGAAAAGGTATTAAAGGTAAAGGGGGAACCGCTTATAGCAGTTATTCCGCTACTCATTTTATCTTTGTTTACAGTTATCCTAGGAATTTATCCAACTCCATTAATAGTAAATTTTATGAACGCATTATACAAATTATTTTCATAGCAAATATGAGAGGATTTAATGAAAGCCGTGTTTATCGGAGATAAAGAAACCGCAATCGCGGTCTCTGTAATAGGAGTAGAACCTATAATAGTTAATAATGAAGATGAAATGCTTAAATTTCTCTTAAAACTCATAAATAGGAACGATATAGGATTAATATTGTTAAGTGAAAATTATGCTTCTAAAATTGAGAATAAAATAAATTTATATAGACTAAAAAAATCATTACCAATAATAGTAAAAATACCGTCTAGAAGAGAAAGAAAAATAGCTAAAACCGACTATAAATCTATTTTAAAGAAAGCTATCGGATTCAGCATATAGGTGAGATAAATGGAAGATGTAATTAGTATGATAAATGAGATTTTAGATAATATATTGATAGATTATAGTGAAAAGCTAAAAGAGATAAAGAGGAAGTATATTGAAATGGTTCAAGAAGAGATCGAGTCCAGGGGGAATCAGATTATTGAAGAATATTTGTTAAAAATAAGGGAATTAGAGAAAAGGCTTAATGATCTCAGAAATACGAGAAATCTTATTGAGAGGAGAGAGAGGACTAAGATCTATAATGAAATTATTGAAAAGGTTTTTGAAAATGCATTGTCTAAAATAAGTAAATTTGTACGCGATGAAAACTATGCAAAGGTATTAGAAAAATTGTTTTTAGAGGGATTAAATATAGTGGAATCTAAAAATGTTTACGTTGATATAAGTGAAAATGACTCAGAAATATTTCAAAAAATCTTACCAGATTTAGAAAAAAAATGTGACGTAAAAATTGTAGTGAAAAATAGAATTAAAAGTGTTGGAGGATTAATTATATATAATCCTAACAGGACAATTGTAATAGACAACACTTTTGAAACAAGGTTAGATAAGATAAAGGATAAACTTAGACCCATGGTATATAGAATATTGTTTAAGGGATGTAAATGACAGTTATCGGAAAAATAATCTGGATAAATGGTCCAGTCGTAAAGGCATCTGGAATGGCTAAATCTAAAATGCATGAACTTGTATATGTTGGTGTAGAGGAATTAATAGGAGAGATAATAAGAATACAAGGGGATATGGCATATGTTCAGATATATGAAGATACTAGTGGTCTGAAACCTGGAGAGCCAGTAAGAGGAACAGGACAACCCCTTTCGGTTACCTTAGGTCCTGGACTTATAGGCAGTATTTTTGATGGAATTCAAAGACCTTTAAATAAGATATCATTAACAGCTGGCGCCTTTATATCTCGTGGAGTGAAAGTTAGTCCTATACCTTTAGATGAAAGATGGCATTTTATACCTGAAACTAGAAGAGATAAGGTTAAACCAGGAGATATCTTAGGATATGTAAAGGAGAATGATGTAATATTACATAAAATTATGGTCCCGCCGAATGTTAGCGGAAAACTTATAGATATCGTAGACGAAGGAAAGTACAAAGCTAATGAAACTATAGCTATAATCGAAAAAAATGGTTTGAAAATAAGTCTAACTATGATACAAAAATGGCCTGTAAGGATACCTAGACCATTTAAGAACAAGCTTTCTCCACGAATACCATTAATTACCGGAACAAGAGTTATAGATACATTTTTCCCGGTCGCTAAGGGAGGTACAGCATGTATTCCTGGAGGATTTGGCACAGGAAAAACGGTGCTGCTTCATCAAATCTCTTCATGGAATAATGCAAAAATAGTAATATATATTGGATGTGGTGAAAGAGGCAATGAAATGTCGGAAATATTAATAAGATTTCCTAAAA
Source organism: uncultured Thermoproteales archaeon (assembly GCA_964550975.1). Classification (GTDB taxonomy): domain Archaea; phylum Thermoproteota; class Thermoprotei; order Thermofilales; family B9-G17; genus CAZKAY01. The sequence goes on from CAZKAY010000078.1 coordinate 5,471, forward strand.
TAAAGGACCCATATTCTGGAAAGTCCTTAATGCATAGAACTATAATGATTGCAAATACTTCGAATATGCCAGTAGTAGCCAGAGAAGCCAGCATCTATACTGGTGTTACTTTAGGAGAATATTATAGAGATATGGGCTATGACGTAGTTATAGTAGCGGACTCTACAAGTCGTTGGGCTGAAGCATTAAGAGAAGTTTCTGGAAGACTTGAGGAAATGCCCGCTGAAGAAGGTTATCCATCTTATCTTGCCTCAAGAATAGCCGAGTTCTATGAACGAGCAGGACGAGTTGAATGCCTAGGAAAACCAGATAGAATTGGGTCTGTTACGATTATTGGAGCAGTTTCACCACCTGGAGGAGATTTTACTGAACCCGTTACAACACATACTTTAAGATACACGAAAGTTCTCTGGGCTTTAGACACTTCTTTAGCCTATGCACGCCACTATCCGGCTATTAATTGGATAACGAGCTATTCAGCTTACACTGATATAATTGGAGATTGGTGGTCGAAGATCGATAAAAATTGGCGACAATATAGAGAAAATGCTATGAAAATTCTTCAGAGAGAAGATGAATTAAGAGAAATAGTTAAAATATTAGGGCCTGAAATTTTACCACCTGAAGAAAGATTAATCTTAATTACAGCAAGAATTTTAAGAGAAGGATTGCTCCAACAAGATGCATTTAGCGAAGTTGACTCATATAATTGTAAAGAAAAACAGGTTGCATTACTCAGAGTAATGTTGAGATTCCATAATGAAGCTGAAAAGGCTTTAAAAAGAAATATTTCCATTGAAAAAATTTCTTCTATGAAACTTATTTCAGAACTCATTAGACTTAAGGAAACTTATAGAAATAATCAGGTTAAAGAGATTTTGAAGTGGGAGGAAAAGATAAAAAGTTTTTTTGAAAAAATATGTGAGGAATAAGTATGAAATATTTGGGAGAAGTCGAATATTCAAAAATTAGAGAAATTAGAGGACCATTAATCTTCGTTGAAAAAACTAAGGATGTTGGATATAGAGAACTCGTCGAAATATATGGACCTGACAATCGCCCTCGTTTGGGACAAGTACTAGAGGTTTCTACAGATTATATTGTAGTGCAAGTATTTGAAGGTACATCAGATTTACCTCTCTCAGGTACTAGGATTAGAATCTTAGGTAAAACTTTGGAGCTTCCAGTTTCATATGATATGTTAGGAAGAATCTTTAATGGTAGAGGAGATCCTATAGATGGTTTGCCGCAGCCTATCCCTGAGGACTTTTTTGATGTGAATGGAAAACCTATAAATCCATACATGAGAGACCATCCATCCAATTTTATTCAAACAGGGATTTCAGCAATAGATGGGATGAACTCCCTCCTACGAGGGCAAAAATTACCCATATTTTCATGCTCAGGTCTACCTCATAATCGTATAGCTGCACAGATAGCTAGGCAAGCAAAAACCCTCGAAGACCAAGAAGACTTTGCTGTGGTATTTGCTGCACTTGGAATAAAACATGATGATGCCTTGTTTTTTAGACAATCTTTGGAGAGAAGTGGAGCATTTAATAGATCAGTCCTATTCTTAAATCTAGCAAATGATCCTGCTATTGAACGAATATTAACTCCCAGAATAGCACTAACTACTGCAGAATTTTTAGCATTTACATATGATATGCACGTTCTCGTAATACTTGTAGATATGACAAATTATTGTGAAGCTTTAAGGGAATTAAGTGCAGCTAGAGAAGAAGTTCCGAGCAGAAAAGGTTATCCTGGATATATGTACAGCGACCTAGCAAGTATATATGAAAGAGCAGGAATAATTCGTGGAAGGAAAGGTAGTATCACACAGCTACCTATTCTCACAATGCCTGGTGATGATATCACACATCCTATTCCAGATTTAACTGGATACATTACTGAAGGTCAGATAGTCTTAAGTAGAACTCTATACGCTAGAGGCATTTATCCACCAGTATATGTATTGGATAGTCTTTCTAGATTGATGCCTAAAGGTATAGGTCCGGGTAAAACTAGGGAAGATCATTCTGATGTAAGCAATCAATTATATTCAGCATATGCTAGAGCTCAAGATATTAGAGCATTAGCACTAATTATTGGTGAAGAAAACCTCTCTTCTATTGATAGAAGATATTTAAAGTTTGCAGACGAATTTGAAAACAAATTTATAAATCAAGGTGAGTATGAAAATAGAAGCATATATGAAACATTGGATATTGCATGGGATATTTTAAGCATACTCCCGGAAGAAGAATTGACGAGAATACGTAGACCTATTTTAGAAAAAATGCTAGCGAAAGGAAGGTTAAGGCATGAATAAAAAAATTATTCCTACTAAAATAAATCTAATTAGACTAAGAAAAACTCTATCTGCTGCTAAAAAAGTTCACAGTATTTTAGAAGATAGAAGAGATGTACTATTATATGAAATAAATAGAATGATCGAAAAAGCAAATAATCTTCAGGAAAACCTTTTAAAGTTACTTAAAATAATTTATCAAAAGATAGATTTAGCTGAAAGCGAGATGGGAGATCAACTTCTCGAAATTATCTCCCTTTCATCAAAAAACATTTTAGAGATAGGATCAGAGCACGATCAAGTAGCCGGAATAAAGGTTTTGAAAATAAAAGTAGATAAAATGATAATAAAACCCATACATAGTTTATTTGAAACATCGTCATTAGACGATGCTATGACAATGATGACAGAAGCTTTTAACATAATAATTGAATTAGCAAACGTAGAAAACATTATTTATAGGCTTGCAAACGATCTCGAGAGAATACAGAAACAAATTAACATGCTGAAGTACATATATATACCTAGTTTAGAAAAAAATATTATTTACATAAAAAATACTTTAGAAGAAAGGGAGAGAGAGGAATTCGTCCGACTAAAATTCTTTAAAACCATAATTTTAGGTAAGAGGTGAATGTGTTGGAAAAATATAAAGAAATATTTTATAAGTGTATTGAAAGGGAAAGGGAAAAAAGAAAAAGAGAAATTATTGAAAAAATAATTAAATTAGAAAACAAATTGTTTAAGATCGTGAAGAAGCTAAAGGAAGAAAATATTTCTAAATATCAGTCTTCTTCTCAAAAATAGCTATAAATTTCGAATTACCAGTTATGTATAATAAAATTAATATAAAAGATTAATATAAAAATAAGAGTGATAGAATTATGATAAAAACATCAAAAATAGTTATAAATAGTCCAATAATAATGCTACTATTCATTATGCTAGTGTCGACAATGATTTCAGCTTCGGCCATGTACCTAATGCTAGAAGGAGAAATAAAGAATTATTCGAAAGAAGCAGAGACAGAAAATGGTTATATTTTTAAGTCCATTTCGATGATGTCAATTGGTCTTACGTTTGGAATGGCTGCCTTGGCCTCTGGTATTGGTATAGCTATTGCTGGTAGTGCCGCAATTAGTGCAGCTGCTGAGAAACCCGAGCTATCTACTCTTGCAATGATTATTACAGCCTTAGCTGAAGCCATTGCCATCTATGGATTAGTTGTTGTGATAATGATGCTGGCGAAAATATAGTATGGTGTACTTATGAGCTTCTCAGAGATAATTGAAATAATACATTTTCTTCATGATATAGATTTAAAGTTATCTTCGTTAAAGGAGGATATGAATAAGGATATTCAGCAACTAATAAAAGATCTGGAGAGAAGTGTAGAAAAAATTCCCCAGGATATCGAAGATTGTATAAAGGAAAACTACGAATTTATTAGGGATAAATTAATTAGTGAAATAGAGAGAGAAAGAAATAATATAGAGAGAATTCCTATCAAGATAAGAAAAGAAGCTGAGATGATGATGGAAAATTTTAGTGCAGCTGTAGAAAAAGTAATCGAAGAAATTATGTGAAAAAATGTATACTATTTATTCATACCTTTTACCCAAAATTTTTTCTCGGAAGAGCTTGCTCCTATCTAAAAGAGATTTTAAAGAACTTGGAAAATCAAAGACTTTAAGTGAATTTATTAGAAAACTAAGAGAAAAGCCCTATTATAG
>CAZKAY010000079.1:0-9516 GCA_964550975.1 uncultured Thermoproteales archaeon
TATCTCAAATTGACTATAGTGTCACTAAAATTTTATATAACTTTTAAAGAATAGACATTCATGAGAGAATAAAATTATATAAATGAATTTATGTCTACATATGTATAATAGGAAGGAGGAGATAACATATGAAAAAGATGGCTTGTATACCAGTCTTAATACTTTTACTCCTTCAAATAATCTTTATAAATAATATTATTTGGGGACGTGGGAATCAAGATAGCGGAGTTACTAGTTTAGAAAATAATAATTTGAAGATAGATTGGAAGGTCATTAATCTTACAGTTAAAAATATGTTAACACACATAAAATATTTTTCAGAACTAAAATCTAGATTTACAGGATATCCTGGAAATTATGAAGCAGCAAAATATGTTTTGTCATTTTTCAATAAATATCTTGATGACGCCTACTATGAAAATTTTACAGTAACAGTGCCAGTTGATTATGGAGCAAGTTTAACATTGTATGCCGGTAATAAAAAATATTTATTTAAGGCATATACAGTTTATCCTAATCTCGTTGAAACATGTACTACATATCCAGAGGGAGTTTCAGGAAGACTTGTATATGCTGGTCATGGAGGAGAAGAAATAACAGGTATTCCTCTAAATGGGAGTATTGTTCTCATGGACTTTGAAAGCGGATATGAGTGGACAAGAGTATTGTCCTTCGGAGCTAAAGCGGTCATATTTATAGTAAATAATATTTCGGAGACGACTACTAGAGGTGAGGCAGTAGAAAAATTTTCAATGTTACCAATAGATTTCCCAAGGATAGCTATTGATAAAAATACTGCAGAAAAAATATTTAAGATAATTAATGAGAGTGATGGTGAGGTAAGTGCAAATATTAGGGTGAAAATGGAGTTTGAAAACAGGCTGGTTAGTAATGTCATAGGGATAAAGGAAGGAAAAAGATTTAAAGACGAAATAATATTGTTTGTAGCATACTTTGATTCATGGTCTGTTACACCTGCATGGAGTCCTGGCGCGGATGAGTCTATCGGAATATCAATGTTATTAGAGTTAGCAAGATACATTAGTAGTATTGATACTCAGAGAACATTTGTGTTTTTAGCGGCAAATGGACATCATCAAGCATTGGCTGGGGCAAGAGAATTCCTATATTTACATCTAAATGGAAATAATAGTACGAGGGGTCCAAGTTATTTAGATGCAAGTCATGTTAAAATAGTTATAGGCTTAGATCCTTCAGCATACTATAATCCAAGAGAGGAAGGTCAGGTGGCCATATTTGATGCTGGAGCATCCTATCATGTTACTTCTACTAATCATAGACTTGCAGAATTATCTATAATCAGGTCTCCAGAATATGGTTTAGAGAATGAGCTTAGATATCTTTTCTATAATATGTCAATAAACTTCGCAGAAAACATGGTTAGCGAGCAAAAATTATCTATTACACCATACTATGAACCTGGAGATCATCCATTATTTCAGATGAAATTCTTTGATATAGATCCATTTATTGAAGTAGAAGATATAGGTTTTGTATTTACATCCGGTACAAGTTCACCACTGAGAGGTACACCTGCAGATATCTACAGTTTTGTAGAAAAAAAGGTATCTAATGTTTGGCCTCATATCTATTTGATATTTAAATGGGCTAAAAAGCTTGCAACATATGGCAATAATTTAAATATAAACCCGAAGATTGAGGACGGAAGATTTAGAATAGTGAACGGATTTGTGGAGATGTATGATGAAAAAGTACAACAGTATAGAAATATTTCTAATGCGCTTGTTGTAATTAGCTATGCTCCATTTTTAGATACCTATAGCCATACACTTATTATAAAAACTGATAGAAATGGGAGGTTCGTATTTAGGGGGGCGTCTTCTCGTACTGACAGGGGGATGCAATATTTGTTTGCGGCTTATAAGGATGAACCAAGTGAAGGAGCCGTAGAATATGCTCCAGATGTGGGGGAGAATTCGTTGTCACCATTACCATTATACTTTATAACAGCTAAGAATTACACAGTTAGATTATCTGTATTTAAATGTGCATCAATACTATTATTTGATATAGTTGATCCAGAAGTAATAGTACCAACGTTTGTCGAGACATTAATAGTGAATCATGATACTCAAAATGGTGCAAGATATTTTGGACCAATCGATTATGACTTTTCATGGTATACGGTGTCTGATACAACTTTAAAGCCAATTGCAATGATATATATAAGCCCAGATCCCATGCTTGCCCCCGGACCACCATGGGATATAATAATTTATCCAGAAAATGTTAGAGATCATCTAATAATACTAACTAATAGTGGTAATGGTATTATACCGTATTTCGGTCAGCAAATAGTATTACATGCATCATCTATTATATATGCTAGAGAATTTATTAGACTTGCGAATAAATATCTAGAAAAAATGAGGTCTCATCAAGTAATGGTTTCTTCTCATATAAAATATTATGAGCTTGCAATTGAGTCGCTAAAAAGGGCTGAAAAAGCTTTAAATGAATATGATTATTTAAAGGCGGATTCTCTAGGTATAGCTGCATGGAGCTACGCCCGATCAGTCTATCTAGATTTAAGAAAAATGTCTATAGATATAAGTTCAACGGCAATTATCTTTTTATTACTTGCAATACCCTTTGCTTTTTTAAGTGAAAGATTATTATTTGACTATGATGATTTAAGAAAAAGATCGCTGGCAATACTAATAATACTATTGATTTCAACTACTATAATGTATTTAGTTCATCCAGCATTTCTACTTGCCTCAAGTGCTCCTTTGATAGCGATTTCCTATGTTTTATTATTCTTAAGCATATTGCCCCTAGGTGTAGTAAGTGGAAAGGTATCTGAAGTGACAACTAGACTTAGAAAAGAGTTGATGGGTCTTCATTTCTCTGAAATAAGCAGGGCTAGTGCTCTATTGCTTTCAGCCTCAATGGCTGCAAGAAATCTTAGGAGAAGACGGCTTAGAACATCATTATCTATATTGTCGACCATTATAGTTGTATCTGCATTAGTAAGTACAGTATCGGTGTCCGCGTCCAGAACTATATCTGTATTAGAAGCATATAAATTGCCTGAATCAAAATTCCTATACAATGGACTTCTAATAAGTAGAGGAGAACTTTTAATGAATCTACCTCCAGAAGTAATATACCAGATCAAAGGAGAATTCGGTGATCTTATTACAGCCATTGCACCGAGAGTTTATCTTAATCCAGGGTTAATTGCTTTCTCGACAGGAGAGAGAATCGCTTCTGAGGGGGGATATCTTAGGCTTTTAGGGAAAGGCGGTGAACCAATACTTATTGAAGGTATATTGGGTTTGTCTGTTAGCGAGAAAAAAGTAACTAAAATCGATAAACTATTGGTACCTGGAAGTAGATACTTCCTAAGTGATTCCGAGTATTCTTGTATTATATCTAAGTTCATAGCAGATCAAAAAGGCCTAAATGTTGGAGATTATCTAACTTTGTGGACAGGAGATACTTTGCAAATTGTAGGGCTTTTCGACGATGAAGAATTTAAAGCTGTTGTAGATATAAATGGAGAAAATATTGCTCCACTTGGATTAACTGCGCAAGCTACAGGTAGAGGAGCTACGCCCGAAGCCTATAGAATTAGTCCCACAGAATTTATTATTGTACCATATAAGTTAGCTTTGAAGTTAAGGGGAGCTATATTTAATGTAGCCGTTGTTTTCAAAGATAAAAAATATGTTTATGAGGGAGCGGAAAGATTAGCGGCTAGGTCAAAATTAAATGTTATTGCAGCTGTTGACGGATGGACAAAAATTTTCTCAAAGATTGTTACCGGAAGCATTATTGGTGGGGAAATAATTCTTCCAACTATTATTATCGTATTTATAATTTTGAATACTGGACTGGGAGCTGTATATGAGAGAAAGAGAGAGGTAAACATTTTGAGTTCCGTCGGTTTATCTCCACAACATGTTGCTGGGCTTTTCTTAGCGGAGTTCTTAATTATAGGAGTTATTTCAGGATTTATAGGATATCTACTTGGAGTATTTGCTCCTCACTTTGTTCCAGGACTTTCAGCAAATACTTCATCTGCCTGGGTAACATACTCAGTCGGAGCATCTATTTTAATAATGTTAGCTGCTGCAGCATATCCTATACAAATAGCATCTAAAAGCGTAACGCCATCACTTGAAAGAAAATGGAGGATTGAAACAGTTGGTACTAGAAGAGGAGACACATTTATAATAAATATACCAGTACTTATAAGTCCGCTTGAAATCGATGGACTCATATACTATTTAGTTGAATATCTTAATTTATTTAAATTAGAAACAGAAGCAAAGGATTTCGCTGTAGATGAGGTTTTTGTTACAGAAGAGGTTAGTGAAGAGGAGAGGGTTAAAAAAATTGATGCAAAGGTTAGAGTAAAACCATTTGATTATGGAGTTACAATGGATAGTATAGTTAACCTAGTAGTTCCAGCAGAATCCCAAACAGTAAGAATCTCTCTAATATTGACTAGACTTAGCGGAGTTGAACATGTATGGCTTAGAGGTGTAAGAAAATTTGCAGACGCCGTAAGAAAACAATTATTAATGTGGAGGTCTCTACCTCTAGATGAGAGAAGAAAGTACATAAGAAAATCTAAGGAATTTCTTCAAAAATACTTTAAATTATAAAAATAACTATAAGTTAAATACCATAAAATATTTAAAAAATAAGGCAATTATATTCAAAATATAATCTAAGGTCTTAATCTAAAGGAGGTAAGAGGGTTATATGTATGGGCATTAATGATGCGAATGAGGTAGAGCTTAAAGAAGGATTTACTGGAAAAGTTGTTCTAGCTATTCTTTTCAGTTCATTTTTAATGACTCCTGCATTCAGCTGGGTTGCATTATCTACGGGAGTAGGTGTAGGTGGAATTGCAGCTGCATATGTTACACTAGTCATATTTGGTGAGCTCGCCAGAATCCTAAGATCTCCACTTAGCGAAAACGAGTTGGCGACAATAAGATGGGGGGCGAGTTTAGCTGTAGGTGGCGCTGGAGGGGTAGCATGGAGAGTGTTTATGAGAAAATCGGCAATAACTAGGCAATTTGGAATTGCTGATAAGATACCTACATGGTGGGTTCCACCAGCAAATTCTCCTTCAATAGTTCAGCGAACAATATTTCATCCGGATTGGTTAATTCCATTAACAATAGGATATTTTGGTCTTCCCTTTACATTGTTAGCAACAATATCTTTAAGTTTCTTTATAAGACAGCTATATATTGAAGTAGAGAAACTACCTTTTCCTACCGGGGCTATGGCTGCAGAATTAGCTAAAAGTTTAGCTAAGGGAGCAGATCCTAAAAAATATGAGATCTTTGCATTAACTCTATTCTTCACATTCTTACTTATAGGTCTCCCCTACTATGTATTACCATCGGTATTTATGATTATTAGAGGTGCAGAGAGACCTGTTCAACTGATTCCAACAATAATAGACTTTACCAGATTTTTAGACTATAGCCCACTATATGGAGCGACATTTGGAATAACACTTGATATTCTTGCAATTAGTATAGGAATGATTATTCCAACCAATGTTATTTATGGAGCCTTTATAGGTAGCATAGTGGCATATATAATTGGTAATCACTATATTGTTTCTACTGGATTGATAAAGTGGAAGCCTGGAACACCAATCATAGGGCCTGGATTGACAGGGCTATGGCAAGAACCTATGCTTAAATATTGGATGAGCTTAAGTATAGGTTTCCTACTAGCCGGAGTTTTTATACCCTTCTTTAAGAGTATAAGATCGGTTGTATCGGCTATAAAAAATTTCTTTAGTATGAGCGTGGTTGAAGAGAAAAGGCTCGGGGTGTGGTCTGGAAGAAAGTCTTTTATCCTATTTATGCTTAGCGGTTTAATGTTATCGATTTTGGCGATAGCCTTAGACATATTATATAATCCAAATGACACCTTTCCTTTCTGGTTGGTACCAGTTATGATAATAGGGATAAGTTTTATTAATTCTCTTAGCATTGGGAGGTCTGCAGGCTTAATGGGTTCTTCAATAGCAATACCTTATGCACGAGAGATATTAATGATAACATTCTATAATGGTGTTGACGCCTGGTTTAATCCATTCTTAACTACTATTGATGGTGGGACAATACTTATAGGATATAAAGCTGCGGAATTAACGAATACAAGAGCTATGAGTGTTGTAAAGGCTCAGGTAGTTGATTCGGTGGTTTCAGGGCTGGTTGGTCTCCTCTTTAGTTATCTTTTCTGGAATATCTATGATGTACCATCTAGAATTCTCCCGGCTCCAGCATGGTATCCGGCGGCAGCTCTTCAATGTTTCTTTATAACTAGGCAGTTCACATTTATAAATCCGCAGCTTCTAGTCTTAGGCTTTATTATAGGAAGTATTATAGAAATATATCCACCATTAGCAGCACTTCTATCTAGTATAGGGTTATCCTCCGGATTCAATAGTATTCCCAGTGCTACTTCAGCGTTATTTTTAGGATGGTTGGTTAAAAAATTAATTATAAAGAGAAAGGGTGTTGAATGGACACAAAATTATCTTATGAGCATGGTGGCTGGAATATGGGCAGGAGGGAGCTTAGCCATAGCTCTAGGTACTGGGTTAACATTTGCATATCAAGCAATCCAACCCGGACTAATATAAACATATGTGAGGAAAGTGAGAATAAATAATCGAAAGTTATCCCTATATATTTTGATAATTTATCTTTTTACATTATTCTTAAATATAAATATCAATGGAAACAATGTAGATGATCTTATTCTTCTAGCTCGGAGTAGGAGTGAATATTTAACATTTATCCCTTTATCTATAAAGGAAAAATTTTATCCAATACTTTTGATAGATGATGAAATTAAGAATTATCTTGTAAATAAGGTGCAGGAACTATATTATGGAAAGATGCTTATTTCATATGACACAGATATTTATAATTTTTCGATAAATCTAGCGGCAAATTTTTGGAGACGATGTGAAAATATTTTCTTGGTAAGTGATGATGAAGAGGCATTGTATTTATCATTGCTTGCATCAAAATATAAAGCGCCTCTAATATGGTTCAGGGAAGAAGAACAGTTTAAATTGATATTAAAAAATGTTATTAGAAATTTATCTGTAAGGAGAATCTTTTTCTTCAAGTCACATAAGATATTTTTTTCTTTTTTAAATAATGTATCCAAAAATGTAATTAAAGACTATGGAGAAGCCTTAGATCTATACAATGAGGATAAAAATACTAGTTTACTAGTAATTACACATAAAAATGACATGTATAATATTATTGCCATAGAATACGCGGTAGCTAAGAACGCATATCTAAAAATACTAGGTTCACTTAAAGATCTCGACAAAATTTTAGACGTTCTTTATCCTAAATATACTATCTATATAGCATCTTTTAGATACTTAAAGGGTAATTTATCTCGCGGCAATAATATAAATTTGCTCTATTCATATTTTATTAAGAAATATGATGGTAGAAATATTGGATCTCGCATAGGAATTATAAGTGGAGCGAATTTAAAGATAGCATCATTATTTGCAGCCAGGAATCTTCTATACAAATTTAAGAGAGTAAGAAAAATGGCACTAATATATATGATGGACAGCGAAAATCTTGCCAAAAAAATAGGAAGAATCATTAAAAGAAGCGGTGGAATAGCTCTATTATATGATGTCGAAAAAGAAGGTAATATATTAGATGTATTTAAGGATCCTGGAGAACTAGTTTTCATTAACCTACATGGAGCTCCATGGGGTATGGCTCCAACATCTACAGGTCCTCTCCTCCTTACATCATATAACATACCAACTATGCCTCCAACAATTATAGTAACACTTTCGTGTGAAACAGCCAGTTTTGAGAAATTGACTTCTCCTTCTCAAAGCATAGTTTTATCCTTTCTTTTCAAAGGGGCTATAGCCTATATAGGTGCGATGTCATTAGAATATACTTCTGGACTAGAGCTAAGTACAGCCCATCCCGAGCTTGTCATCTCAATGATATTAAATGGTGAATCCCTAGGAGAGATTGTGAGAGTTCTAAATAATATTCATATTAGAGAAAGAAATAAAGAGACCCCGGAATATGCGGCGTACACTGTTCTATTCGGAGATCCAGAACTCCGTTTAACGCTGTCACAACTAAAAGATAAATACATTGTTAACCGAGAGGACAATACTATAAAAATATTGTTTACGAATGTATCGTCTTTAGCATATGGCAGAATTGTTATAAACACTAGTTTTGAAAAGATTAAGGGGTTTGACTTAAGAGAACCCAATACAAATATATGGTGGTATGCGGAAGAGATTCAAAAAGATAGGACACAAATATTTTTCTTTATAACTAGACCATTTTCTTCTGTAATTGGTGATTATAAGCCAGGAGACACTGTTAAAATGAAAATAATGTTTAAACGAAATATAGAGCTAATAATAGTAATTTTAATAACTATAATAATAATAGTTACAATATTACTGTTAAAAAAATGGTCAAGAATAAAATAGGAGTAAACAATATAATTCTAAGCGTTTAAGATGACAAAGTATATTATTGAAGAGATAAATATATATCTCATCTAAAATGGTGATAACTATGTCTGAGGTAAAAGTTTGGAGGTCAAGAATAACGCCTTCAGCAAGAGGAGCTATTTTTAGAGCAAAAAGATGGTTTTATGCAACATACTATGCAAAGAAAGATGATCCAGTTAGGGAAGAGTCTAGGCAGAATTGGGCACAATTAGCTAGAAAATTGGTTGAAGAAACTAATAGTAGAGGAGTCTCAGACAAGGCTTCAAGACTAATAATATATTATTCAGATGAAAATGGAGTATTTAAACCAATTAGAGCTGAAATAGAAATATATGAATTAAAACATATAGATACAATTAAAATCAGCGCTTAGCCTTTTTCTCAAATAAAAATCTAACACCATATATTACGATAAGAGTAAATATGACTGCTGCTAAACTCTGATTATATAGAATAAATAAATCCGTAGATACTTTGACGTACCTAAATATGTATCCAGTAATATAGTAAACTAATATACATGCTATCAGCAATAAAAAGATTATAAGAGCACCTAAAACAGCATCTCTATACTCCTCACGAGTAAGTTTATCTTTCTTTTCTCTTTTACTCATATTTCCTCCCTCTTAGAGTACTTTCTTTTCTCTTCAAAATAAAGATAATTTTAATGTATGCGGCCGCCGGGATTTGAACCCGGGTCATCGGCGTGGAAGGCCGGCGTCCTAGTCCAAGCTAGACTACGGCCGCTAATCACTAATAATAAGGTATCAACATTTTAATATATTTTCTGCTTTTCTAAAGATAATTATTTTCCTTTGAAGCCCCGGGCGGGATTTGAACCCGCGACCAGCGGCTTTCTTGGTAAATACTTACAAGGCCGTCGCTCTACCGCTGAGCTACCGGGGCTATCTAATTATATGTTAGAACTCTTTCTTATTTTTTTCTATTGTTACGAG
>CAZKAY010000080.1:0-648 GCA_964550975.1 uncultured Thermoproteales archaeon
TAACTATACGTGGATCAAAGTTATATATTTTTTCACTTATATAAGGTTAATTATTCCCTTAATATTAAAATTGGGGTTAAGAATAATATAGAAGATATACTTATAATAAGCAATAGAAATTATTCCATATAGGTGAAAATATGCCTAAAAAAAGGGAAAAGAACTTTGAGCGAGAACTTTTACTACCCGGTGAGGGAGAAGTTATTGGAATAATAGAGCAACTTATGGGTTATGACAAAGCTATGGTAAGATGCTCTGATGGTTACACCAGGCTCTGTAGAATTCCAGGACGAATGAGAAAAAGAGTTTGGATGAGACCCGGAGACATAGTCTTAATAGGTATATGGGATTTTCAACCAAAGAAGAGGGGAGATATTTTACATAAATATAGCAGAGAAGAGATAAAACAGCTTGAAAGTAAGAAATTATTGGATTGGATTAAGGAAGAAGAGGAAATTTAGAGGTGACTTCATTGAGGAGGATTTCTCCTAGAGAGTTAAGAAGATTAACACGTAAAATGGGAATGGAGGTAAAAGAAATAAAAGATGTTAAAGAGGTAAAAATCATTACATTAGAAAAGGAAATTTTATTTGTAAATCCTATAGTAACTGCCATAAAAATGGGTAATGAAATGATTTATCAAATAGC
>CAZKAY010000080.1:658-9510 GCA_964550975.1 uncultured Thermoproteales archaeon
AGAGGAGGAAAAAGGTGAGGAGACTATAGAAATAAGCGAGGAGGATATTCAATTAATTGTCGCCCAGACAGGGGTGTCAGAGGAAGAGGCTAGAAATGCGTTAATTGAAACTAACGGTGATATTGCTAAGGCTATCTTATATTTACAGTCTAAGTAGGTTATTTAAATGGCATATAATCGTTTAGTAGAAAAGTTAACTAAGGAGAATTTATGGTTATATATCATATATTTGCTGAAGAAAAAGCCTATGTATGGATATGAAATCATAAAATATATAAAAGATAAGTTTAATTTTTCACCAGCCTTAATTACAGTATATGTAGTTTTATATAAAATGGAAAAAGAAGGATTAATAAAGAGAGTCAAAGAGAGAAATGAATCTCTAAACATTTCTAAGAGAAATTATTATGTTGTTACTGAAAAGGGGTTAGAGACATTTAGAAGAGGGTTAAGATTTCTTAGAGAAACCTATGAAAATCTTATCGAATAATGTGATTATATGCTTACAAAGCTTCGAAGATTTTTAGACACCTATATTCGAAAAATTGGATATGCTGTAGCTCATATAATACCATCTCCCAACATTATCACAATTCTCGGACTTCTATTTGCAATAATTTTTTTATCATTAATATTAATTTCAACAAATTATACATATGTGATCGCGATAATATTTTATATATTATCGATTTCTATGGATGTACTTGATGGAGCTGTAGCTAAAGCTACAGGTAAGAGTAGTAAGGTAGGAGCCTTTTTGGACTCAACAATAGATAGAATTACAGATGCGATATATATACTAGCTTTATACTATATATTAGATCTCAATCTAATAATCCTTTTTCTACTTTTATTTGGATGCTTGATGATAAGCTATATTAGAGCTAAGGCTGAAAGTATAGGATTAAAAATGGAGGGAATAGGTATTGCAGAAAGAGGTGACAGACTCATTTTAATTTTATTAATACTTCTTACCTCCATTTTTAGCAAAATGTCTGCACTTATTCTAACGCTAGTATTATTGGAACTTGTCCTAATTACTATTGTTCAGAGAATCTATTATACGTTATCTAAAGGATATATATTTGAAAAAAATACTAAATTATGATGATTTGTATGTACAAAGAACCTATTTTATTTTTACCGGGTCCAGTTAATCCTCCTTATAATGTGAATAAGATGCTTTCTCTACCGATGATAGGACATAGAACTGAGGAATTCCATGAAATTTTCGCAGATATTATTAATATGTTAAGAAAAATTTTTATGACCAGTAAAAGTGAAATATTTCTATTAACTTCATCTGGTACAGGAGCTGTTGAATCGGCAATTATTAATTGTTTTTCATCCCGAGAAAAAGTATTAATTCCAATATATGGAGAATTTAGTAGGCGTGCAAGCAGCATTATGAAAAAACATGGCATAAAAGCTATTGAATTAAATATTCCTATAGGAAGAGGACCGGAGACAGAATTAATTAAAAGAGAAATACGGAAAAAGAGAGATATAAAGGGTATATTCATAGTATACAATGATACATCGCCGGGAGTATTTGTTAGAAACTTACCTGAGATAGCGGATATAGCCAGGAATGAGAATATATTAATAGTTATTGATGCAGTTTCAATATTAGGTGGAAGTAAATTATTTATGGATAAATGGGGGATTGACGTAGTTGTCGCTGCAACACAAAAATGTCTAGCAACACCTCCAGGAATATCTATGATAGCCGTAAGTAAAGATGCTTGGGATATAATGGAAAAAAAGAATGTTAAGAGCCTTTATTTTGATTTAAAAGAATATAAAAAGTTTTTATTAAAAAATGAAACCCCATTTACACCAGCTATAAATATATTGTTCAGTTTAAGAGAAAGTTTAAGAAATATACTTGATATCGGGTTAAATAATTGGATAATGATGCATAAGTTAAGGGCAAGAATACTATATACATTTTTTGAAATGGCTGGTTTTAAACCTTTTGTAAAGAAAAAATTTAGATCAGATACTGTTTTAAGCTTCAGTACCCCAAAAGAACTCTCGCCTATAAAGTTTAAAGAAGAATTAAGAAATAGATTTAGCATATACATAGCGCTTGGAATGGGTGAATTAAAGAGTAAAATAATTAGAATAGGAAATATGGGTTATATTCCATTTAATAACCTAGCATCCCTAATCTTAGCTTCAAGCATAATTTTTAAAAGATATGGTATTAAAATAGATATAGATGAAATTCTTGATAAAACTGCATCTCTCTATGAAAAAATAAATATGTAGGGTTTAGTTTTAATGAAAATAAATGAACACTACATACAGTTTTTTCCACTTAAAATAGAAAAAAAAGTTAATATTGAAGAAATAATTGAGACAGTCAACTCATATGCGTCTATCTTAAAAGATGTGGATGCTATTATAATAGATGCAAAAAACATTTTTGATGAACGCCAGATATTGATTGCAGCGGAAATGGCTCTTCGTTCATATAAGAAAAAAAATATGATTTCTAAAAAATTGGGTGTGGAGATTATGCTATATCTTTCAGGTCAAAGACAAATAGTAAATGCTATAAAGACCTTTGGCATAAATAATAGAACATTATATTCATTTCTAATCATAGTTTCTCCAAAAATAGAGAAAATAATTGAATTTAAGAGAAAATTCATAGAGAAATATAAAAATAAGATTAGCTTTATACCATTAAGTAATATATATAAAGAAAAGATAAAGGAACACAATGTATTAAAAACATTTAATATAAGCGAAAGAGAAATAAATTCTACTTTCGGGAAAAATCGTAGGGAAAAGATATTAAAATGTATTGTATCTAGAATGGCTATGTTAAATCTAGAAAAATAATCTGTCTAAAGTCTTCTTAATCTAATTTTCTGTATGGAAAGTAATTGTTCTTCTTTTAATATACTTATTCCAGCAACATCCTCTATTATTTCAATTAAAATTATTTTATTTGGATTAGATAAATTTACCTTTCTATTTATATGAGGAGCTATTTCTCCAATAACTTTTTCTCTGGATAGATTTGACCTCCTAATACGAGGCAAAATTTTATATGTTTCTTCTATAGAAATTTTTTCATCGATTTTTTCTAAAATTAGCGAACGTATTTTTTCTAAATCACTCTCTATAACATACTCTATTGGAACCACTTTAAGAATATATTTGAATTCCCATGGTCTTTCCAAAGCGATCTCTCTTAATTCATTTACAACATTAAAGGGATCAAGTTTGGTATAAGCTGTAATAAGACCCGGTAATCCAGTTTTACTAGCCTTTATTCCAGGATCTCCTAATTTTTTTAAGAAATACCATAACTCTGAAATACAACTGTTTTCGCGTTTTCTATATGTAGATACTATGAGGTTAAATTTCTTTAACATTGGTATAGACTCTTATATTTCAAGCTCCTCTTCAGATATCTCAATACCGAGTTTTTCTTCTAGCCGTTCAACGACTCCGTCTCTAATCCATATAATTCTGTCACTTACATCTATCATTTTTAGATCATGTGTAGCTGTAATAACGGTAACTCCCTTTTCTATGTTTAGATCTTTAAGCAAATGAACTATTTTTAGTCCAGTATTTAAATCAAGATTTCCTGTAGGCTCATCAGCCAATACAATTGCAGGATCATTCGCCAACGCTCTCGCAATAGCAACTCTCTGCTGCTGACCACCACTTAACTCGGTTGGACGATGATGAATTCTGTCACCTAGCCCCACTCTTTCAAGCAAATTTTTAGCCTTCTCCTCTCTCTTTTCTTTAGGTATTCCTGCAAATATCATAGGTAATGCTACATTGTCAAGCGCAGTTAAAATTGGTATTAGGTTGAATGTTTGGAAAATATAGCCTATTTTATGACATCGTACCCACGCCATTTGTGAGGGAGTAAGTGATGAAATATCTCTGCCATCTAATAATACTTGACCTTTAGTGGGCGTGTCTAATCCACCAATCATATTAAATAAAGTAGTTTTACCAGATCCAGAGGGTCCTAGAATAGATATATATTCTCCATACTTTATTTGTAAATTTATTCCTCTCAAAGCTTTTACCACTTCTCCCTTTAAATAATAATATTTATGTAAATCGCGTGTTTCTACAACATATTTTAATTCACTCATCCCAATACCCTCCTCAAATAACTATAATTAAACTATAAGTGATAACTTAAATACTTTATGCCAATAATGTCTAGTAGTAAACTAACCCAATTATTAGCAAAATATTAATAAGGTAGAAAAATTAATGAATTAAATGAGCCCGGTGGTGTAGTGGTCAAGCATACAGGGCTCTGGACCCTGTGATCGAGGGTTCGAATCCCTCCCGGGCTATGGGGGCCGTAGTCTAGCTTGGTATGATGCGTGACTGGGGCTCACATATATTCTGGCCTAAACGTGGACCGGGGTTCAAATCCCCGCGGCCCCATAGTTATCTAATTTTTCCTTAAATTTTTCTTCTATTTTATTAGTGATTTCCATAATTTTGTTAGCTGTATCTATTAAAATTTTAATAGGATCCTCTTTTTTAGTTAATATATATAACCTACTCTTAGGTATAAGTGGGTGTCTTATAAAATACGAACAATATTCTACATCAGGATTATCTAGAGCCATATTAACTATTAGATTGCAGAAAGTATGTCCTTCATTCCATAGAATTAGTTCTAATTCATTTTTCCCTATTTTTTCAACCTCTATCTTCATAGTTATCCACATATCTTTTAAGAATATTTACGGGAATATTCTTTATAAATACATCTATTAATATTTTTTCTCTTAATAGAATATTTGACGTGTATTTTCGAACCAAATCTTCATATACTTTTAGCATTGATATATATTCCTTTAATATATCCTCTTTGGCATTTGTTATAAGAAAACCACGTCTTATTTTTATATAAAAATTTTTACCTTCTAATATTTTCATGAAACCATTTAATGAAATATTAGTTTGCTTTAAAAAATTACTAATAATATATTGTAAAGGATATATTTCCAAAGCAGCGTTTCTCTCCTTATTCGTTACTGAATATAGGTTCTTGATTTGACATAAAATCTTACTATATTTTCTTCTACTTATAATAATGAATACTCTCTTTTTCATTGCATCTATATTATTAATGACTACATTATTCAGAAAAAATTTTTGTATAGTTTTTATAAACATGAAGAAACTCTCATCATTATTAAAGGAAAAAACAATAACTCTTTTCATTCCATCACATATTTATAATAAATAGAAGGAAGATATTTTTCTATTTGACGTTTTCCTACAACTTGAACAAAACAAGTTTAAGCCCCTCTTTTTCAGCGCTCTCATGCAGTATGGGCAACGTGCATATATAACTCCATTATCTCTACCCTTTATCGATAATATAAAGGGTATACGATTTTTAGATATAATTCGAGCACGTATAATATCGCCCGTTCTAATAGCCTCAAAGAGATCCTTAATATAATAACTACTTACATAGGAGACATAGAGAAGACCGGAGAAGGGATTGGACAAAATGCCCTTTCCTTCTATTTCAAATATATTTACTGTAGCAATAACTTCTTTTACTCTAGACACAATTCCATAGACTATATCATTATAACGGGGAATTAATGGTTTTCTAGGAGATATTGGAATAACGCTGATCTCTCTACTCTTAAAGCTTATGTTAATGAAACCCGCTAACTTAGCAAAAATATCTCCATCTATCTTAAATGTATTCAGTGATGGAAAAAATTCTTCTATAACAGCTATTTTTTCTCCTGGTAATACAAATTTTTTATTCATTTTTTCCTCCCCGTGTCACTCTAAATACACTAATCTTAACCTTATGTATCTTCTTTCTATGAAATTGATAAATAGATGGTATATATATCTCATCATCAAATATTTTTTCGGCCCTATACCCTAATTTATCTAATAGTCTGACTATAAAGATACTGGTGTTATATTTATGTATTGTATAGATATTATCGGCAAGAGATATTGCCTTTAATAGGAAAAGAACATCATATCCTTTTCTATGCACTCCAAATGGAGGATTTTCGATAACTGTGTGCACCCTCTTTCTAATACAAAGTTTATTTATATCTGCACATATAAAGTCTACCCTCCAATACTTCTCTATCATATTCTTTTTAATAAGATTTTTTGCTTGTCTTATAGCTCGAAGATCTATATCAATACCTATTACATAGGCAGGATTCATAAACAAACTACCTATAAGTAATCTACCTGTACCACATCCTAAATCAATTATCGTTTTACCACATATATCTCTAAAAACAGTTTCAGCTATCCAAATAATTTTTGCAGCTATAGATGGCATAATCGTATATTGTTCATAAAGTAATATTGGATTAGAAAAGCTTGGTACTTTAGATAAAAATATCTCTATTTTTCTTTTACTTATTCTATCCATATATTTTCATCTATATTTAAGCTGGCTATCTTATATCTTAATATTCCTGCAACGCCACTAAATGACCTTAAAAGTTCTTGGCCTTCTTCAGTCTTAGATGATATAACTTCAACCTCCACATTGTTGTTAACAGCATTTTCGATTAACCAATCGATTAACTTGTTTTCTTCGATTATATCTATATTTTCACTACCACATTTCACGCATTTCTCAGGTTTATATTCACTGATATATCTAAAGTTCATGTTGCAATTCATACATTTTACTTCAAATATCTTTTTCCTAAGATCCTCTGATACCAATAAAGTCTTCAGTAAACCTTGTTTTAAGGCCGTAATTACTTCAAGAAAGCCGTACAATGCAAGTCCCGTATCTCTTGAAACATGATAAAGAAAATCTTGCATGATTTTTCTCTCCCTATAATATTCTGTACTTTGTATTAATTTACTACCTCTCTTAGCTAGTTCATAAATACCTATTTCACCACCATACCCTATATCTACAATACCTAAAATCTTTTTCTTCAATTCATAATGCAAATAATCCTTTTCAAAAAATTCTTCTTTAGAAGGCCCCGGACCACCGATTATAATGCCTTTTAAGTTAGGTATTTTCAAAAAAATGCGATTAGCATATTCACCTATCCTTTTATAAAATTCATGCGCTAACTGTTCAATGATTCTGTCAAATCTCCTTGCAGATTGTCCACCAGATCTATGTTTTCCTGGAATCCCCGAAGTAAGTACTTTTACTACTTCCACAATTGGGCCCCTTAAAACACCTATCGCTGCCTCCCCTCTCTCAATTACGATTAACCCATACACCTCTTCGGTAGAAAGCATATCCTTTAAAATTTCAACATGGAATCGTGAATTACATCTATATAAGTATGTCCTAAGCTTCTCCGGTGGCTCTAATACATGTACCTCCATTCTCTCTTTACCAGGAGCATCTCCTGCAATATAACCAGCAAAAATTATAAGACCATTTTCAGGAATTTTTCTAAACAATTTTAGTCGTTGCATAACTACGGTTAAGGCGTCTAAGACATGATGTCGAGTAGTTCTGTCCTTTATATTAGATGCGGTAGAATACTCCTCTCTAAGTACATTCATAATATCTCCTACCTGTCTGCCACTAGGTATATAAAGGGAGATTAATTCTGTACCCCTACCTTTCTTTTTCTCTAATTCTTCAAGCAATTTCTTAATTTTATATTGTCTTAAACTATTACTCATAACTTATCCACTATTATTTTAAATGTTTGAAAAAGCTATAATGCGGGGGGCGGGACTCGAACCCGCGTAGGCCTACGCCACTGGATATCTTATCTTCCAGCCCCCAGTTATATGTGATCTTAAGTCCAGCCCCTTTGTCCTAGCTCGGGCACCCCCGCATTTCTCTTTATAAAATAAATTACAAATATAAATAAATTTTTACCTCATCCTTGATCTCACAATTATTATCCTCATTATTCTACCATATTGTTATAACCTTAGATTATAATAATGCTTTGATCACAACAGTCATAATTTTATAGTTATAAGATTAAGTAAGAATAAGAAAAGAATAAAAGTAGGTTGTTGTATAGATTGTGGTGAAATAGGTGTAAAGATGAAAGTAATATCTTTTTTAAAATCTGTTCAAAGAATAATACGTATTTCTAGAAAACCAAATAAAACTCAGATAAAACTTTCACTAAAAATATCATTGTTGGGGTTACTAGTATTAGGTTTATCGGGATATACTATACAATTATTAGCTACCTCTCTTAGAGAATATAAGCTGCCTCCTATTCCTAAAGAATATCTAGTGTACATATCTGTATCTATGATTGTTGCTATACTTGCCATACTTGCTTATAGAACGAGAAAAACAACATAGATTCTAAAATTTATTTCTTAACATGCTATTATAACCTGGTTGAGAATGGAGAATATTAAGAATTTCTGGAAGTACACTAGATATGGAACAAAAATTTAGACCTGATCGTTAGAACAGGTTAAAGAGTACCTAAAATTGAATGAAAATTTGGCAACATTCATTAAGTTTTTGATGATAACTGGACTGGGAAAAGGGGACGATAAATTCTTTCAACTGATAATCAAATTAACTAACTTTCTAAGCCATTTACTCATCTCCTTTTCATGTTCTGCCTGCGCTTTTTCAATCTCTTCTGTCTTGCTTAGTTGAATCATTTCAAACAGAAGTTCATTTATCCAGTCAAAAAATTGGTTGAAGTTCTACTTTTTCTTTTGTGCTAACTCTTTTATTGTCTCATAAGTCTGAAACTCTGGAGCTAAAGAATCATAAATTTTAAACTTTCCGAAAGAAAGAACTTTTGCATTTGTTCCTATCCAACCTCCATGCAAAGGATAAACAAAAGTTATTGGCAGTTTAAATTCTTCTCTTTTTCGAGAGA
>CAZKAY010000081.1:0-1883 GCA_964550975.1 uncultured Thermoproteales archaeon
GAATAGGCTTTCAGAGGAGAAAACATATAGAGATAAAAGGAAGGTTGAGATGAAGAAATCTTTTCTAGACGTATCTTTTGAGGAGAAAAAGAAACTTATATTAGATTTAGATAAGGTTATGAAAAACTATGATTCAAGAATAATTAGTACGAGAGTATCTTATTTTGAAATTTATAGATATAAGTTTTATGCAAATAGTTTCGGCTCAGAAATTATACAAGAGTTTCCAAACATATTTTTAGTACTTAGGGCTATTGCTAGAGAGGCTGACAACATACAGACATATTTTGATATAGTTGGAGGACAATATGGATATGAGATAATAGAGGAAGATGATTTAAATGAAAGGGCTGTAAACGTTGCTGAAAATGCTGTAAAACTATTGTCTGCAGAGACAATTAAGGGTGGGGTAATGCCGGTAATAATGGATGGAAAGGTTAGTGGAACATTTGCCCATGAAGTATTTGGACATGCATCTGAGGCAGATAATGTTTTAAATGCAAAATCTTTTCTAAGAAATCTTGTTGGAAAAAAGATTGGTTCAGAAAAAATATCTATAGTTGATGATGCAACAATACGTGGAGCATATGGATCATATTTCTATGATGATGAGGGTATTCTGGCCCAAAGAAAAATCCTACTTGAAAATGGTGTTTTAAAGGGATATTTACATAATAGGGTTACAGCATATAAGATGAATACAAAGTCTACTGGAAATGGTAGAGCTCAAGACTATGGCTCAAGAATATATGTTAGGATGAGTAATACTTTTATTCCTCCAGGAGAATGGAGTCTAGAAGGGATGATTGAAAATATAGATTATGGTGTATTGGTTGAAGGCTCTAGCGGAGGTATGGAGGACCCTGTTGGAGGAGGTTTTCAGGTAAGTGCTGTAAAAGCTAGACTAATAGAGCATGGTAGAATTACAAGGCTTTTGAGAAATATATCTATATCTGGTAAAGCTTTAGATATATTGAAAAATGTTGAGGCTGTTGGAAAAGAGTTTGTATTGGAGCCAGGATCATGTGGAAAGGGATATGCTGGAGACATGGTTCCAGTTACAACTGGCGGACCACATGTATTAGTTAGAAAAATGATTGTAGGTGTTGGAAAATGAATGTTGATAAAATTGTTAGAGAGGTTTTGAATAGAGGGGCTGAACAAGCTGAGATAGGTGTTTCGAAGAGTAGGTCTAAGAGGATATTAATCGAAAATAATCGTATAAGCTATTTAGAATATAGGGATAGTTGTAGAACAAGAATTATGGCTATATGTGATGGAAAAATAGGTATTGCAAGTTCTAATGGTTTATCTAGGGAGGTCGTTGATAATACTATATCTAATGCAGTAAAATTTATGAAGAGTGGTGAAAGAGATCCGGATTTTGTGACTCTTATTTCTCCTAGGAGTCCAGCTGGTGTCTCTAATATATTTGATGAAAAAATTATAAATATGGATTATGATGAGCTGTTAAAGGAAATATTATCTATAATAAACTTAGTGAAGGATAATGGTGGAGTTATATATCAGGGTGAGATAGACTTAGGTTTAAAAGAGATTTTTCTAGCAAATAGTGAGGGAGTGAATTTCAACTATAAGAAAACCTTTTCATGGACTTCTTTCACAATATATGTTTCGGAAAACGATTATAGTTCTGAAGGATTTCTACATAGGGCATCGGTTTTCTGGGACGATTTAAGGCTTCATGAATCTCTTAAAAAGGTTTTAAAGATAACTAGAGGAACATTGAGGCCGGTTAAAGTGGAGTCTGGGATAACAAATGTATTGTTTGGTCCAGATGCTCTATTTGATTTAATTAGCCCTATATTTTATGCAGTTAATGGAGATAATGTTAGGAAGAAGAGATCCAAGTTTTCTGGAAG
>CAZKAY010000081.1:1983-4423 GCA_964550975.1 uncultured Thermoproteales archaeon
AAGTTGACTATAATTGATGATGGAACTTTGCCAAAGGGATATAGGACTGCACCATATGATGGTGAAGGATATACTATGATGAGGAAAAAGGTTATCGATAAAGGTATATTGGTAAACTATTTGCTCGACAATTATACTGCATTGAAAATGGATAGAGAGAGTACAGGAAATGCTGGGTCCAATAGACCTTTCCCATCAATTATTCCTACAAATATAATTATTTCTCCAGGCACAAAGAGTTTTGAGGAAATAGTTTCCGAAATAGATAAAGGAATTTATGTTCCAAGAATACCTCCAGCATTTATTAATCCGGCTACAGGATCCTTTTCAGTTGAATTAAGACAGGCATTTAATATAAGGAATGGTGAGATTGGAAATGCGGTTAGATGGGGTATGATTAGTGGAAACATATATGATATGATTAAAAATATCTACAGTATTGAAAGCGATTTAACAAGTATAAATTATATGAGTCTACCTTCAATATGCTTTACTAATATGAGAATTGAAGCCTAAATAAATATATCTCTAAATTCTGTATTTATTTTCACTTTATTTAGAAATTATAAACACTACTTTCTGTATAATGTGGGTATTTTTCATTTTATGGGAATATTTATTATTATGTTTCATATTATCTTATATGGGGTAATTATGGAGATAGTGGTTACAACTGATAGACGTGGTAGAATTTTAATTCCTAAAAAAGTTAGGGGGAAGCTTGGTATTAGCGGTAAAAGTATGTTTCTACTTAGGATTAGAGAGGACGATGTTATAGAGCTTATTCCTCTAAACAAATTATATAAAGATGTTTCAGAGATTTTTGAGAATAAATTTAAAGGTTGGAAAGAGGAGGATCATGAAGCATCCAAAATTCTAAGAGAGTTGATAAAATGATTAAACTAGAAATAGTTGATACAGTATATATTATAGCATATTTAAGACCTAGTGATCCTCTACATACTAAAGCTATGGAAATAATGAAATCTTTAAATATTAAAAGAAAAATATCTCAAGCATCCTTAATAGAATTAGATTTACTCATGAAATCTAGAGGCTTTAACTCGAGGGAGAAACTGAAAACTTGGAATTTATTGGAGAAAATAGTTTCTAAGGAGATGGTAGAGCCTATCATTCCCCAAGATTTTGCTAAAGCGATAACGCTTGTCAAGAAATATGGATTAGATTATTTTGATGCATTAATAACGGCGCAATGTATAGTAAGAATGGCCAATCCTATAACAACAGATCAGGAAATTTTAAAAGCATTTACATCGGAAATAAAGGCTTTATAACCATATTTAAAATAAATTGATTTTTAAAGGAATTATAAGGCTCTTATATCTTTAATATTATCAATATCTCCAGTATAATCTAAAGTTCAATGGATGGGCGTCAATACCAATAAACTCTATATATAGATTTATATGATTATTTGATATAGGAACGGTAAAAATAATATATTTATTTGTCTAGATATATAGATTGCTGGATTTAATGGTTTAGTTATGTGATATATTATGGTTGTGCTTCATGGATGGGTTCATAGTGTTAGGAGACTTGGGAAAATTGTCTTCGTTATACTTAGGAATAGAGATGGTTTGACACAGCTTACATTTAAGAAGGAATTCAATGAATCTCTCTTCAAGATTGCAAATAAACTTTCTCCAGAAGATATTGTTAGGGTTGAGGGAGTTGAGGTAGCGAATCCTATAGCTAAGATTGGTAGAGAAGTTATTCCAAATAAAATTGAGATTCTCTATAAGGGGGTTGAGCCAGCTCCAATAGAGATTGCAGGTAAACCTACAATACATCTATATACTAGATTGAATTGGAGACCGATTGATTTGAGAAGACCTAAAAACTTAGCGATATTTAAGATACAGTCATCTATAATCGAGGCTGCAGAAAAATATCTTAGAGAGAAGGGTTTCATCCAAGTATTTACTCCAGCAATTATTGGAGGGGTATCAGAGGGAGGTGCAGACGTTTTTGAATTAAAATATTTTGATAGAGATGCGTTTTTAAGACAGGATCCACAGCTTCACAGACAATTGTTAATGGTAGGGGGATTTGAAAAAATATTTGAGATTGGTCCAAGCTGGAGGGCGGAAAAATCCCATACAGCTAGACATTTATGTGAACATAGGGGAATCGCTGTTGAAGAATCCTTTATAAAAGATGAATACGATGTAATAAGTCTTGAAGAAGATCTTGTAATCCATATAGTTAGATATGTCTTAGAAAATAATAAAGAGGAGCTTGAATTACTGGATGTAGATATAAGGATTCCTAAAAAACCTTTCCCAATTCTGGAATTCCCTCAAATATATGATATTCTAGATGAGATGGGTAAGAAAATAGAGTTTGGAGAAGACTATGATAGAGAGTCGGAAAAGCTTTTATGGAAATATGTTAGAGAAAAATATGATAATGACTT
>CAZKAY010000081.1:4523-9362 GCA_964550975.1 uncultured Thermoproteales archaeon
CTATCCCATGGTAAAGCCATTTTATTTACAATTATGTTTGCTTCCTCCAATTTTTCTGCAACAATTTTTCCTCCACCAAATTCTCTTACATCAACCAATACTTGATGAGATTCAGTAAAACCTTTATGTGGACACAATACTTTAAAACCATATTCATGTAACGCTTCACCAAATGTCTTAGCATTTAAAATAATATCTTTAGCATATTTCTCCCCATATCTATTCATTTCTAATGCAGTTATAGCTAACGCCGGAAGTCTATGTATATGATGGTTGCTCATAACTCCTGGAAAAACTGCTCTA
This sequence comes from uncultured Thermoproteales archaeon, assembly GCA_964550975.1. Classification (GTDB taxonomy): domain Archaea; phylum Thermoproteota; class Thermoprotei; order Thermofilales; family B9-G17; genus CAZKAY01. The sequence goes on from CAZKAY010000081.1 coordinate 4,827, forward strand.
TCAACTTTACCCCAGTCTTTCTCACTTAGGTTTGGATTACCTATTATTATTCCACCTTGAGGTCCAGGAAAAGTTTTATGCGTTGATGATGTAATTATATCTGCTCCCTCTTCAAATGGTTTCTGAAATAATCCTCCATAAATTAGTCCGAATACATGTGCAGCATCATATATTATCTTTATCTTCGGATCGATCTCCCTTCTAATCTCTCTAACTGGCTCTGGAAATAGAAACATAGATCTACCAAACATTATCAGCTTAGGCTTAACATGTTCTATAAGTTTAATCGTATTATCTACATCACAAACCATGTTTTCTACATCGAAGAACATCGGTATATCCTTTAACCCTAGTACACCCGCAATGCCATATCTAGTAGAGGACACATGTCCTCCAGCTGTAAGTCCGGGTGAAATAAATACATCTCCAGGTTTTAGAAATGCCTTATATACACATAGATTTGCAATTGCACCAGATATAGGTCTAGAATCCACATATTTTGTATTAAAATGTTCTCCAATAATCTTATTACATATTTCTTCAATCATCAGAGAATATTTTGTACCCTGATAGTGTGGTATAACATCATGCTCATTATATCTTCCCTCAAAATCGGATATATAGTATTTCTCTGCAAGAGGGGACAATACATTTTCACTTGCAATCATGTTTAGACAATCCTTTCTACGCCAAGTATTCTGCATATCAACAATATTGATAACATCTTTTAAAGTATACATTTAACCACCAAGTTTAGTAATAGTTTCAATGATATAAAAATTATATGTAATCTATATAGATAGGATATCTGTATAAAATATGATGAATATGAATGATATTGAAAGGGAGATTGAGGGTATTAGAGACCTTCTCAGAGATGCTCTAGGCTATGGATCATATTCAATAAGATACGAGGTTGAAAAAATAGCTACAGAATTAGAGAAAATCAACGCAAATCTAAGTGAAATCAACAGAAATCTTAAAGAACTAGTGGATATCTTAAAAGAAAAATAATTCTGTTTTTAGACCTATATTTTAATACAAACGAAATATTATTTTATCATGCCAGACTAACTAAATAATTAAGTAGTGGTTAAATTAAACCTAATAATTTTTTCTGATGACTGGTTCCGAATTTCGTAATCCAATCCTTTAATGACATACCAGGTGCACTAACTTTAATTTCTTTAACGTTATAAAAGTCTATATCAATCGTATAAAGTATATCTACATGTTCTAATTTCGCAGTCGCAAGTATTATAGAGTCCGCTAAAGATAGCCATTCATTTTCCAACGTTCTAATAGTTGAACGATATTCTGATGATAAAATAGCTATACTTTTATCAACCACCCTAACTTTAATTTTAAGCTTCGATAATTCTTTCTTTAATAAATTTAATCCCCTTTCATCTCCGGCACGTTTAAACGGCGTATAAAGCTCTGATAATTGAATAGAGCTAATTATACATTTTATTCTCCCAAAATAAACATCGTCCAATAATTTTCCACAATATCTCCATCCATGATCTTGGAATGCCAAGCATAGGAATATATTTGTGTCAATCGAGGCCGCATTAAAGGTCCTCTCTTCTAAGTTCATGAACTAGTTCAACAGCAGTTATTCCCAATTTCTTCTTAACTCTAAGCCCTATACCTTTCATACTTTCCGATGGCTTTCTTAAAGGCTCTAATATAGCAAAATTATCCTTAACCTTAATTTCAATCCTATCTCCGGGCTTTAAATTAAGAATCTCCCTAACATTCTTAGGAATCGTTATCTGACCCTTACTAGATATCTTTACAATATTCATAAAAATCAAATATTTTAAGTAAAACCTAAATAAATACTTTACTTAAAATAAGGTAAAGCATTTCAAATAGATTTACTTTCATCAATTCAGCTAGAATAGAGTTTATATATTATTTTTTCAATATCATATAATCATGATTGACATACATTGTCATTTAACTTTCCCAGAACTATATAGGGAGATAGATAAAGTAATTATGGATGCTAGAAACGTTTTGGATAGCATCGTTACTACTGGTTTTCCAATAGAGGTTTCCGAAGGCGGTAAAGATATTTCTTTAAAAGATACTGAAACATTTCCTGATGCCGAAAGAGCATTAAAATTAGCTGAAAAATATAGGGGATTCATATTTATAACGCTTGGGCTTCATCCATATCATACAAAAATTTTATCCGATAAACATGTTGAATCATATATTGAGTTTATTAGGAACAATAAGAATAGAATTATAGGTATAGGTGAGATAGGCTTAGATTATCATTGGCTTAAAAAGAGAAATGAGATTGATAGAAGTAAAGAAATATTTATACAGATGCTTGGCTTAGCGAAGGAGCTTAACCTACCAGTAGTCCTACATTTACGTAAGGCTGAAAAGGATGGATTTAGAATAGTTTTAGATGAAGATATAAGGAATGCTGTTTTCCATTCATATAGTGGAAACATGACTCTAGCTAAACAGATTTTAGAGGAAGGATACTATATATCTCTAAACACCAGGTTTAAGACATGTAAAACTGCTAAAAAAATTGCTAGAAGATTTCCATTAGAAAAAATTTTAACTGAAACAGATGCACCATTTCTCTCACCAACAGGGGAGAGGATAAATTATCCGGTAAACGTAAAATATGTTGTAGAAGAAATAGCAAGACTAAGAAACCTTTCAACAGAAATAGTAGATATAACTACAACGAGAAATGCTACAGAATTCTTCAAAATAAAGACACTATAATTTGACCTTATTTTAGTATAAATATTTATTATGAAGATTGTTCTAAAATAAAATAATTTAATTTTAAATATTATTGTTATTTAAATATATATGATATGAACAATAAGAGGAGACTTTATTTTGAAAATCGGGTTAGAAAACTTATTAGTAGCATAAGTATACCACTTCTAACTATAATAATTGTTTTAATTATTGCGATATCAATAATTACCTACTTAAAAATAACTCATCAAGTAAAAGAAAAAAATTATGAAGATCTTCATAAGGCGATCAATTATATTATAGATATAACCAATAGAGTTGCAGGAAAAAATAGGACAATCGAATTACTATCTCCATCAATAATAAAAATATATAATCCATTTAAAGATAAATCGATATTGGAATGCCGAGTCTCTCTTCATGATCTTGAACTTTATAAGAAATATACTTTTTTAATCCAAGAAGACTTTAACAAACTACATTTACCTATAGTACCAATAGGTAAAACCGAAATATTTTTAACCATTAAAGGCAAAGACTTTAAACTACCCATAGATCTTCTTGGGAAAAATCCCTATAATAGGCTTTGGGATTCAGTATTTGAAAAACTACCCTTTAATGCTCAATCTAAAATAGATGGAGGAACTATAGAGACGGACTTTATAACCTTTGAAGGGAAAAGTGTAACGTTGAAGATCAATAATTTTACATATAGAACAAACTTTAATATAATTGTCCAAAGCATTAATAAGACAAATGCATTTATCAGTGTTTCATACTATATAGAGTTCTATATCAATTATACTCCAGAATTTCACGGAAATATTAACCTATATCTAGTCAATGTATCAAGTGAAGAAATAATAATCAAACTATCAAATACACTGGCAGTAAATTCTACTCTCTCATGGTATATCGATGATACTAATATTAAAACATTAGCATGGTCCACCAATGTAACAAAACTAAAAACAACACAGAAAACCCTCCTGGTAAGATTATGGGCCATTACCCAAAACGCATTATTAACAAAAGGGATTCATAAAATAACATTAAGTATAAAAATACCAAATATTACTACCCTCACCAGAGAAATAAAAATAAGAATATAATAGTATCTATACCAGGTATCCTATTATTAAATTTAAGAAATTTACCTCGAAAACTATGTTTCTATTAAATCAATAATTACGGGAAAATATTTATATAGATTTACGGAAATATTTTCACAGTGATAAACCTTGGTTAAAACAACCATCGAAGTCGATGACGAACTCTGGAAACGTTTCAGTCTACTTGTACTTCAGGAGAGAGGTGGAAGAAAGAAAAATGAGGTAATAGTTGAATTATTAAAGAGATTTATTGAGGAAAGAGATTTTATTTATGATAAACAGCAACTGGAATATATTTTGAGAATCGAAGAAGAGAGAGAAGCTTTCCTTAAAATTAGAGATAAACTTATCAAGGATCCAAAATATAAAGGGAAATATATTGCAGTTTTCCGAGGCAATATAGTCGGATATGATAAAGATAAGGGAAGACTTGCAATGAGAGTTTATAAAAAATATGGCTATATTCCAATCTATATTGGTAAGGTAACTTTAAAGGAAAGACTTGTGGAAATGCCGTCACCGGAGTTGGCTAAATATGAAATATAGTTCTAAATACCTTCACCTCTAAGACCTCTTTTAATAAATGTATGAATATCTAAATCAACATCTTTCAACGCTTTCTTAACTTGCTTATAACTCCTAATATCACATATCTCAAACATAACATTATCAATCCTATCTC
>CAZKAY010000082.1:0-9299 GCA_964550975.1 uncultured Thermoproteales archaeon
CAAGGTTAAAGACTTTCTAGAGCAGAGAAAAATGTTTTTAGAGAAATATGGTGAGGAAAGCTTTGAAATATATAGGCTTGAGGAAAAATATTCTGCATTTGTATTTAGACCTATTTTGGAGAGAATTGTAGAGTTAATGAGTGAGCTAAACTATAAAACTAGGCTTGCCGAAAAAATTTTGGAAAAATTGAGAGAATATGGGGAGGGTAGATGGTCTAGGATTAGCTCTACAAATAATATAAATTCTAGAGAGGTAGTTGAATGGGAGAGAAGATATTCTACAAAAATATTTCCCGAGATAATTGAAAATATTTTGAGAGAAATCTAATTATTAAATATAGGAGGTGGTTTTATGAAGATGGTTTCACTTAAAGATGATTCGAAACTCTATGAGGAATTAAAAGACTTAATGAATCTTGTCCTTCCACATGATTTTATAGACAATATATTCTATGAAAACTTAACTGTAAATGATCCGAACTATGATCCCCAAAATATATTCTTCATTATGGATGAAGAGACTCCAGTAGGATTTATATTTGGAGTTGAAAGAACTAAAGCTCCTAGAAAGGTTGTTGAAGAACATAGGGAAATTATGTGGATAAAGGCTTTCGGATGCTATAGAAAATATTTATCAGATTTGGAAAAGCTTTTAAAATTTTTTGAATCATATGCTACTGAGAAAGGTAAGAAGGTTATAAGGATATCTGATTATGCAAGCTGGTATCTTACACCTGGTGTAGATAATCTATATGATGAATATAATGCACTGCTTGTAGAGCTTGGATATAAGCGTGTAGGAGTTGCTATAAACTATGAGATAGATCTTTCAAGGTACTTTACACCTAGATATGTTTATAGACTCGAGGAGAGGAATAGAAGAAATGGTATAGATTTTATCGAAGTAAAGGATATTGATGAAACTTTATTAAACTGGGTTGAAGAAAACTTTTCAGTTTTCTGGAAAACTGAAGCTGAAATGGCTTTAAAAAACAGTTATGGAGGAGTATTTATAGCAAGACGCGATGAAAATATACTTGGATTCTCTGCATATGGTGTATTAAAGAGGAATTGGTTTGGACCTATCGGTGTCAAGAAAGATATACGTGGAAAGGGTATAGGAACAGTATTATTGTTTAAGACGATGAGTAGGCTTAGATGTAATGGACAGAGAATAGTAATTATTCCATGGACATCTCATCTATACTATTATACTCAGCTTCCAGAAACATATAGGATTAGGTATTTCAATATATATCAAAAAGAACTTAAAATCTAGCTATAAGATTTCTTATCAATTTTCTTTACTTCTCTTGTAGCTATTATATTTACATCAAGTCCAAGTAAATTTTTTATAATTATATCTCCAATTCTTATAGGGGCTTTAACTTCTATCTTAGCGATCTCTATCATAGCCCTTTTAATCAATTTCTTAGGTATAGGCTTAGACGATTTCACTGAAACTACTGGTAAATCCCCATTCCTAACCCTTACAACGGTCATCAAATATCTTCTCGGATTCAATATTTCGTTGCGAGCATATTCTAATCCTCTGGGACATTCATTACCTTCTATAGACAATACTTTATTTTCACCTAAAGTTACAGTTATGTCGCATCCAATCGGACATATAATACATTTTACATGAATCCTCCTCAAACTCTCAGCCTAAGATACTTATATTTAATATTTTATTTCCTATTCTAGATATCTCCTCCTTTCTTAGGAATATCCTAATCATCTCAGAGGGTCTTATACTAATTAATTTAATTTTTCTATCAATTTCATTTAAATATAGATATACATTTTTCATAGGCTTTTTTACACGTATATAAATATATGTATCTCTAATCCCCGTGAGAAGCTGAGGCACTGCAAGCCTAACATTCTTACCTAAAACAATCTTTATAGGATTTTTATGAGGTATTCTACCTCCATGGATAATATATGCAGCGCTTTCAACTGCAATTTCACCTTGTTCAGCCGCATAGTCAACTAGATCATTTATGACCAATACATTTCCAGCTGCAAAAATATTTGGAACACTAGTTTCTAAAAAATCGTTTACAATCGGACCATTAGTAGTTTTATCAATTAATGCACCAACTTTTTCAAGCAAATCTATTCTAGGAACTATTCCAGCAGATACTATAACCGTATCACATTTTATGATTTTCTCTGTACCATCTATAGGCTTTAAACTTTCATCAACTCTTGCTATCTCAATACCCTCAACTCTATTCTTACCTAAAACTCTAAGAGCGATATGACTTAAAAGTAACGGTATGTTGAAGTCCTCCAAACATTGAACAACATTTCTAGTTAATCCGCCTGGCCATGGCATAAGCTCTATAACGGCCTTAACATTAGCACCCTCTAATGCAAATCTTCTAGCCATTATTAAACCAATATCACCTGAACCAATTATAACTATATTTCTTCCAGGCATAACTCCAAATAAATCCATAAGTGCCTGAGCTTCCCCAGCAGTAAATATTCCTGCAGGTCTAGAACCTACAACTCCTATCTCAAATATATTTCTTTCACGTGCACCTGTAGCACATATAACAGTTCTACTAAGTATTCTCGTAATTCCACTAGAATTTACAGTCATAATTTTACAATAATCCTTTGTCGCTTTCATATCATAGGCATAGGTATCCCTAAATATATCTATATCTAGCTTGTCAAGTCTTTCAATCAGCCTATATGCGAATTCCGGTCCAGTAAGATCTTCTTTAAAATAATGTAAACCGAATCCTGGATGAATACATTGGGGCAATATCCCCCCTAACATTTTTCCAACATATGGTGGACTATCTATAAGTGCAATCCTATCCATATTTAATTCTCCTGCCCTTATAGCTGATGCTAGACCGGCTGCACCACCGCCAATAATCGTTAAATCATATTTCTTTTCTACAACCATTCATTTTCATCTCAAAAATATTTTAATATCCCCTAAACCTATTTCTGAGGGCTTTTTCTTAAAAATATTTCTCCATAGAGGTATATTGTTTTCTCTTGCTATCATTTTTAATATTCTCAGACAGCAAAAGGATCCCTGGCATCTACCCATCATGGCTCTCGTCCTAAATTTAATTCCCTCAAGAGTTATAGTTTTTACACCTATCATTTTCATGCGATTTATTGCCTCAATTATTTCAGCTTCACTTACAAGTTCACAGAAACATATTATTCTACCATACTTAGGATTGTTTTTAATAAGTTTTTCTCTTTCCTCTAGTGAAAGCATTGAAAATCTTTTTATAGCATTCCTCTTAGGTTTAAAATGTCTTTTAGGTATAAGCTCTAATCCCTCTTTTTTAAGTATTTCTATGATAAGGCTTGCTATAGCTGGTGCAGCAGTTAACCCAGGGGACTGAATGCCTGCCACATGTATGAATCCTTTAACCCATTTAGAGGGTCTTATGATAAAGTCCTCTATAAATGTTGCAGGTCTAGTACCAGCAAAATATCTTATAACTTTTCTAGGCATATTTGGAACTATTTTTCCAAATTTTCTATATATTGTCTCCAATTCCTCTTTACTTACAGATCTATCTTCTTTATAGGGGGTTTCTATGGCCGTTGGACCCCATAAAATATGATTACTTATTGTCGGGTTTATACATCCACCTTTAGTTCTTTCAGGTCTAGGTAGCTCTATTTCAACCAGCTCATGATTTACATATCTTGATAGAGATTTATCAAATAATATTAATGTACCTTTCCTAGGATGTATAGTATATTCTCTTGTTCCTGCGAGCTCAGCTATATCATCCGCATATAGTCCAGCAGAATTTATTACAAACCTAGTTTTAAATACGCCTTTATCGGTCTCTACTCCTATAATCCTATTATTCTTTAATCTAAATCCAGTAACCTTTGTCTCAAAAAATATTTTTACACCATTTTCTACAGCATTTTCTATAAGAGCTATAGCTAGCTCATATGGTTCTATAATCCCTATTGTAGGAACATATATGGCTGCTATAACATCTCTAACGATATATGGATTTAACTTAAATATCTTATCTATATCCCATATAATTCTTACTGGAATTCTGAGAATAATTGCCTTCAATTTTACTATAAATGGTAAAATAAACTTGAGTATAAAGAGATAAAGTGGTTCAGGAACCTTATCTCTAATTTTAGGTAAAGATCTAGGTGTTATAAGCCATAATCCTCCTATCCTTTTAAATCTTATATCCAGTTCTTCTGCAAGTTTATCATACATCCTATTACCTTTAACACAGAGCTTAGTCTTTTTCTTACCAAGTTTTTCTTCAAGACCTGAATGAATTAAACCATTATTTGCCTTAGATACATCTTGAGATACATCTGGATTTCTTTCGACAACAGCTATCTTAAGACTATATTTTGATAACTCTCTAGCAATCATTGAGCCAATAATACCAGCACCAATTATAATTACATCATATTCTCCTAGGAAATATTTCTTTGAAATATTTTTCTTCTCCAGCTTTTTCTTTTCATTCCATATAATATTGTTAACAACACCTTCAACCCATTTAATAGACCCTATTTTAAGGCCTATATCAATATAATCCTCATATCTCTTAACTCTTCCATTTAGAAAAACAATTCTATCCCTTACATTAAAATCTATATCATATTTTATATTCCTCAATACATGGCCGATTCTCCACGACAATATTTTATCCACTATATTCACATTATACACCCAATGCTTCTCCAATAATTTCGATAACATCATAAACATCGACATCGAAATCGCTAAACAGTATTTTTAGATCTGGAGAAGATACTACTATAGTATCAGCCTCTTCTTTTAACTCACGTATTCTCTCCTGAACTATTTTTCTAGTCATTTTTTCATCAATAAATGGTAGTAATGTATGGTACTCAGGTACATCGAGCACCTCTCTACCAGTTCTCATTGGAAGCTTTATCCTTAATCCAGGAATAATTTTAAGCAAACTATATAAACTTTCCAAGCCGAGACCTCTTGTAAGCATACCCGAATCATGTATAACGACAGTTTTTTTAACCTCATGTAGTTTTTCTTTAACTAATAGTTCTTTAAGCACTTCTGTTATATGTAGAACCTTTATTTTCATTTTTATATTTATACGTGGATAGAGAATTCTATATGTATATGCTATTGCTGGACATGATGTTAGACAGTATTCTCCCCCAAAATTTTCTATTAATAGAGAATTTTCTCTAGCAAGCTTTTTAAACAATTTATCCATACCCATATGATATGCATGAATCCCACAGCACGATTCTTCAGACAGTGTAGCTAGCTCTACACCAAGTCTATTAAATACATCGATAGTAAGTTTTGCGAGCTCAGGCAAATGTTCTCTAATAGTACATCCTCTTAAATATAATATTTTACCTTCATAATTATCCTTGGGCTTAGGACCATATAGATAGCTATATTTAGATAGATTTTCTATTATCCTATTAACTCCTTTAATCATTTTCAACTTATCCTTTAATCCAACTTTTATTGAATATATTAGATCATCTACTCTAAAATTAAATGGACATATTATACTGCACGCACCGCATCCCAAACATGTATATAAAGAATATATATTTTGCGGAGATATTTCAAGCAAATTTTTTTCAATATAGTATGCTATTCTAGCTCTCCCAGCTGGTGAATGAGTTTCACTTCCCGATGCAATATGAGTTGGACACATATATTTACACATATTGGGACATAGAGAACATTTAACTAAATCTTCAATCCCTCTTATTTTACCAAAAATATATTTAGAAACTATGTATAGAACATTTTTTACTCCAGTGTCCCTTAAAGCCTCAAATATCCAGTCTCTTTCACTCATATATTACACCATATTGCCTGGATTCATAATATTTTTATCATCAATAAGTCTCTTTATTTTCAATAAAAGTTCATAAACATTTGATGATAACTCTCCTTTAAGCCATGGAGACCTCATCCTACCTATACCATGGTGATGACTTATAGTTCCTCCATATTTTAACACTGTATTCATAACTCTACTCCAAACTTCTCTGTGATATTTATATGGGTCCATGTTTCTCGGTGGAAGGCCTCCAAATGTAAAGTATAGACATGCACCTTGAGGATAAAAATGTGAAGCATGTGCTGAGGCAACTAGTGTACCTTCAACGTTTTTCATAGCGTCAATAACACGATCATAGAGAGAAGATATCTTGGACCAAGATGCTGCAACCTCAATTGTATCGAATACAAATCCGAGAGGAGCGTATTCTGAAGCTTCCTTAACTATAAATCTAGTTTTAAGCCAATGTTTTACTGGTTTATCTCCGATCTCCTCTCCTCTAAACATTTTTCTTATAACTCTGGCTTCGATCTCAGCTAAATCCTTCTCTCCCTCAACAATAAAGATTGTTATCGACTTACCTTTAACATTATCTATCCAATAGAAGTGTCTAAGTGTCTCAATCTTATCATATATTCTAATAACAGCGGGTCTAATATTTTTTCTCAAAATATTTCTAACATTTTCTAATCCATCTTTAAACGATGGAGTAAGATATGATATCATAATCCGTTTTTCAGGATGTAGATTTATCTTAAATGTAGCTTCAACGATTATACCGAATATGCCTTCAGATCCTATAAAAAGTTTCCTTAGATCTGGACCCGTAGCCGTTCTTGGATAAGATTTCATTTCTAAAATCTTTCCAGGAGGAACAACAATCTTCAATCCCATCAACATGTCCTCAATACCACCATATTTTGTTGAAAACTGTCCTGTAGCTTTTGTAGCAACCCATCCACCTACAGTTGATTCTGGAAGAGACTGCGGTATATGTCCTAAAGTATATCCCTTATAGTTAAGATATTTTTCAAGTATCATGCCGTTTACTCCTGCTCCAACGGTAACCATAAGGTCTTCTTCGTTTAACTCTATATAATTTATTCTCTTTAAATCAACTACAACGCCATTTTTAGGCATAAATCCATTTAAAACACCACTTCCTCCTCCATATGGATACATTGGAATATTATTTTCATAGCAATAATTAGTAATTTTAACAATATCTTCGATTGTTTCAGGCCATATAACTATAAGTGGAATAGTATCTAATTTAAGATTAAGAATTTTATGCAAATTTATTGGAGAATAGTCATGACTATATATAAGTAGATCGGAGAAACTGATGGAAACTTTATCATATCCAATTAAACTGCCTATTTCATTAAATACCTTCTCTCTATTCATGTTTAAACCTCTATAGATAATATCGTATTCAACATTTTTCTCCATAAATCTGCATTAAACTTTATTTTTCTATCTGGAGTAAATTTTTTCTCAATTTTTGGGGGTATCCACGCATCTTTAACATTAAGTTTTCTTATGACACCTCTGGCTAGAAGGAAGGCTCCACGTGAAGTACCATCCAAATTCTTTACTCTATATATATTTTTACCACTTAAACTAGCTATAATCTTTAAGAGAAAATCGTGTCGTGAAGCATTTCCATCTGCAATTATATCATTAACAGAAATATTGGTGATTTCTTCTATAATTTTAATTACACTGGTGATTCTATATCCGATGCCCTCAAGAAGAGCTCTAACTAAATGTTCTCTTCTAGCTCCAAGTGAGAGTCCGAAAATAGATCCCCGTAAACTATTAATCCAGTATGGTGTACCAATTCCGGCCAAAGTTGGTATAAAAGTTATACCAAAGGAGTCCCTAATCATTTCACTAACTCTACTGGCCTCTGAAGGATGAGAAAGTAAACCTATATTTACTAGCCAATCTACAGCTGACCCAGTGGATTGAACAATACCTTCGATAAGATAGCCTGTATATCTACCACTTTTTATAGCGATCATTGGGTATGTACCCTTTAGCGCCGGAGCAGGTTTATTACCAACATTTATATCTATAAATGTTCCCGTACCATTGGTTATTTTAGCCGAACCTCGTTTCACTCCACCCGCAGAATATAGAGAAGATTGTTGATCAGCTATAACTGCCGTTACAGGGGAATTCAATATATGCTTGGATCTACCTAAAAATTTCATAGAGTCAACTATTTTTGGCAATATTTTTCTAGGAATATCTAATATCTTTACTATCGTTTCACTCCACTTTACAGAAAATGGGTCAAAGAGACCCGTAGCACTAGCATTCGTATAATCTGTAACATGTATTTTTAAGAATTTCCATATAATCCATGAATCTAGTGTACCAAATAAAGCATTTCCAGATCTAATACCTCTAGAAACCTCATTTACATTATCCATTAACCATCTTAAATGTATAGCTGGTTGATTACATCCAAACTTAAAGTATGCTAATGTTATCAAGTACTTTATTTTTCTGCTTCCCCCTAAACTCTTTAAAATTCTTGTAAAAAAATATGCAGTTTTTCCGATAAGTCTACCGAGTCTTATAATAGATTTATTTGATAATTCCTCGGCAACATTTAATGCACGAGTATCCTGCCATGTAATCATATTATATAGTGGTTCACCGCTATCTTTATCCCATATAACTGTTGTAGCGCGTTGATTCGTAATACCTACGGCCAATGGTCTGCCGAAGTCATTCAATATTTCATCAATACCATCTAAAATATTCTCCCAATACTTTATAGGATCCTGTTCAACCCAGCCAGGTCTTGGAAAAATCGGAGAAATTTCTTTGACAACTTTTTTAACAATATTACCCATATCATCATAGGCAAATATTTTAATGGACGAAGTACCAGCGTCAATTATAAGAAAATATTCCATAGAATACTATTTTAACACATAATATATAAGCATTATATTTTATAACTTGACGAATAAACATATTTTAACCCCCTACTTTAATATATCTTTACAATCGATTTTCAGAATTAATTGCAACATCTCATCTGAATAGTAGGATTATAATTTATTGAACAAGTGTTGGATAAATTCAATTGTATATCAAACTGTCGCTAAGCTTTAATAACTCATATACATTTATATATGGGGTTATAGGTGAAGTTCGGGGTATTTATTCCACAAGGATGGAGATTAGACCTGCCCAAAGATCTTGATCCGTATAATCAATGGAACCTTATAAAGAAAGTTACATTAAAGGCTGAAGAGCTGGGATATGACTATATACTAGTCTATGATCATTTCCATACAGTTCCTAAGCCGATGCCAAATAGAAGTGTATTTGAGGCGTGGACATTGATGGCATCGCTAGCATCTATAACTAAAAAAATTAGGCTTGGGCAGCTTGTTACTTGTGTTTTGTATAGGAGTCCTGCTTATCTTGCTAAGGTTAGTA
>CAZKAY010000083.1:0-9104 GCA_964550975.1 uncultured Thermoproteales archaeon
CCTCTTTTCGTTTAAATATTTTACCAAATAAGTGGTCAATGAAAATAGTGAAAATAAAGTTTGTATTACTTTGCATTATATTATCTTGAAGGAATTAAAAAATTATTTATATCTCTTTTAAGTTATATTCTATAAGAAAGGGTAATGATATGGTTTTGCTGGCAGATAGGTGAAATAATAGGTGGAGCATTCTTCTACTTCTTTATTTAAGAAAATTAGCGAAAAGATACAAATATATACTGAAATATCGAAGATCGGAGAAATATCTCGTAGATATTTTGTTATGAACGCATTTGATGGACTACTGACAATAATAGGCGTTATTATGGGATCATTTATATCCGGTGTAGACGATGTTAAGATCATTATTGGAACAGGCGTAGCTGCTAGCTGGGCTATGGGGATTTCAGGATTCATAGGCGCATTAATTACAGAACAAGCTGAACGAGAAAGAAAAGTAAAGGATATAGAAAAAGCCATTTTAACAGAACTGGATGGTTCTATTTTAGAGAAAGCTGAGAAATTTGCAGTAATTGTAGCGGCTTTAATAGACGGCTTATCTCCATTATTAGTTTCAGTTATATCTATAAGTCCGCTTTTCTTATCACTCTATAGTCTTCTTTCATTATATTATTCACTAGCATTGTCTCTATTTCTGGCTATTTTTCTTTTATTTATTATAGGATTATATCTAGGTAAGACTGCTGGTGGAAATTTAATATATTATGGCCTTATAATGACAACATCAGGAATATTAGTTGCTATAACAAGTCTTTTTATAGGAAAAGTTTAACTTGAAATTAGATTATCTTCATCAAAACTTAAATATCTCTATCTGCTATAATATTACTTAGATATTTATGGCGCAAGGCGTCTCTCTAAAAAAAGTAGTTATAGATGCTTTAAAACCCCATGAAATAGACATACTAGATCTTTCTAAAGCTATATGTTTACATAATGGTATAAATAGTGTAAGTATCTCAGTTATTGAAATGGATGTAAAAACAGAAACAATAAAAATAACAGTTACTGGAGATGATATAGATTTAAATGAAATAAAAAAAATCGTGGAAAGATACAGTACTGCAATAAGAAGTATAGATGAAATTTCTGTGGCTAAACAAAATCATAGACATTAATGATATTATTTAAGTTGTTAGAATTAATACAATACCGATACCTTATCGGAGTAATAAGATATATATTTGAGCATTTACATACATATTAAGGATATATATGAGTGAGGAAAATAAAATCTATTACTGCTTAAAATGTGGATATAAGTTTAGTAAAGAAGAAATGGAGCATGATTTACCTGGTATTCATTGCCCCTCCTGCGGATATAAAATAATAGGTAAAAGTAGACTTCCATATCCAGTGAAAAAAATAAAAGCAATTTAAGAATAAGTTATAATATCTTTGGATTTATACAAATAACCCCGCGGTTTCCATTATTATTTTATTTACAGTAATACCTGAACTATAGTTGTGATCTAGAAGAGGATTATATTCTACAATATCAATTATAGTTAATTTATTGATTATTCGATTCCTTATTCCTTTGAGAATTAGGAGAACGTCTTCACATTTTAGTCCAAACATTTCTGGATTACCAGTAGAAATATTACATACATCCACATCTATTGATAAGTATATGTACTTTTTATTTAAAATAAAACTATTCAGGCTTGAGAAAATATTACGATTAATTTCATCACTTGCAATAAAATTGATATTATTTTTTACTGCAAATATTTTTTCTTCCCTTTCATATGCTCTGACTCCAATCACAAACATATTTTTAAACCCTATAATCTCTCCGATACGTCGCATTACAGTTGCATGCGAATACTTCTGTCCGTAAGGATATCTGTCCCTTAGGTCAAAATGTGCATCAAATGTGATTAAGCCAATATTATTCCCATATTTCCTTATAAATGCCATAATCATAGGTAGTGTAATAGTATGTTCTCCGCCAACAGCTATAATTTTTCTGCCGAAGCCGAGAACCTTGTACATTACTTTCTCAATTCTCATTAACATTTTTTCTGTATCATATATAGGTATAATGTCTCCTAGATCATATACATTGATTTCATCGAAATCTTTATCTGAAAAAATACAGTTGGTCTCCATATCATATGATAAATAGCGTAAAATTTTTGGTGCAAATCTAGACCCCGGAAAAAAGCTTGAAGTACTATCAAAGGGAACTCCTATAAAATAATAGTCTACTGCCGCACTATTTCTCTCCTTCCCTCCATAAAACACTGTATTCTCATCAACATTTATTAGTGCTAAAGTATTCATATATATCATCTTCCATTTTACTATTACATATATTTTTTATATTAGAGTTAATAGAAATATAAGGGTAAGGCAGTAATAGATCTATCTATTTTAGACCTAAAATTTAAAAATGATTAACATTATATATTAAAGAGAAGAAGATATATAGGTTTAAAATCTATCTATTATTGAATCATTTGTGATTAAGATGCCTAGAAAAACTATGTCAAGAATAGTTGATAGAAAGAAAATGATATTAACATTACTTGAGAATGGTGAATTACCTACATCTGCCATAGTTAAGAAAACTGGATTAACACATTCTCAGGTATTTTATGTTCTTAGAATGTTATTAAGAGAAAGGAAAGTAGAAGGTATAAAGCGAGGAAAAGTCACCTATTGGAGAAAAAGAGAAGAAAGGTAAGGTGGGAAAATGGGAGGTAGACAAAGAACTTCTATATTTTTTGGAACCGAATTCGCTCAAGAGGAATCAAAAGAAAAGAAAGGTAAGGGAAAGAAAAAGAAAAAAGGTAAATAGAATTAACAATTAATATTAACCTCTAACTTTTGTATATCTAATAGTTCACTTATTCATAGTAATTGGGGTGAACTAAATGTGAACAGAAAAATATTGATATGTGATCCCATATCAAGAGAAGCTATTAATAAATTGAAAGCACATGGATTTTATGTTAATGAAAAATATGATTTAGATAAAAGAAAACTGCTGAAAATTATTGAAAACTACGAAGTAATTGTTGTCAGAAGCCGTACTAAGATTACAAGGGAAATAATAGATGCAGCTCCTAGATTAGAAATAATTGCGAGAGCCGGAGCTGGGTTAGATAATATTGATGTAGAATATGCATTAAAACGTGGAATAAAAATTTTTTCTTCGCCCAATGCACTAAGTAATTCTGTTGCCGAACTAACTATAGCTTTAATTTTAATGCTGGCTAGAAACCTTTATAATGCAATTTATACTTTAAAATCCGGTGTATGGCACAAACATCTCTTTAAGGGAATTGAAATTTCTGGAAAAAATTTGGGAGTAATAGGATTAGGTAGAATTGGAACATATGTAGCTATAAAAGCTAAGGCCCTAGGAATGAATGTAATAGGGATAAAGAGACATGATCTTAAGGCCGCCGCCTCAAAATTAGGTATAAGACCAGCTAATAACTTAGAATATCTTTTACGGAATAGTGATTTTATTAGTATTCATGTACCTTTGTCGCCTAGTACATATCACATGATAAATGAAAAAAGTTTTTCTGTAATGAAAAATGGAGTATACATTGTTAATACAGCTAGAGGCGCAATAATAGATGGAAAGGCTCTTTTAAGTGCATTAGAAAATGGAAAGGTAGCTGGTGTAGCTTTAGACGTATTTGAATATGAACCCCCCAAAGAACCTTGGGAATGGAAATTAATAAATAATCCCCGAGTTATAGCTACTCCTCATATAGGATCTATGACAGAAGAAGCTCAAAGGGCTGCTGGTAATATCATTGCTGAAAAAATAATAGAATATTATTTGCAATAAACTTTTTTATAAAAAATTAAAATGACTATAACTCCTATAGTTATAGAAACTACTAGAAATAAACCACTGTGAGGATAAATTACCTTAAGTTCTTCATTTAAGATAATCCTTGTATTTTCACACGGTAATGAAATCACGTTAAGTATATTTGGATTAGAATATACTATTTGTCCATAAATAATTATATTATCTCTGAAATTTATTGCCGCACCTTTAATTGCTCCGAGCCTTCTATCGTTAAATGTTGTATCTAAGGGAACCCATCCTACGTTTGGTAAATAGAAAACAGAAAACATATGTCTAACAATATTATGATGATAAATTGTAAATGATGTTGAATTGAAAACTTTTTTACCGGGTACATATACTATACATGAATAAATGAAAGATGGTATACCTATAAGTCTTAAAAACGTAGATGCTAAAACTGCTTGATCCCCGCATCCTCCGGCTCCTTCTTCAATAATTTTTGATGGCCATTTAATAGTGTTCGTCGGATTAATGTCACGTATATTTCTCTCAATCCAATCCGCTATTTTCGAAGCAATCTCCAGTATATTTTCTCTATCTTCAACTTTTTTTAAGATCCTATCAATTGTTTCATTTACCAGATTCCATTTATATCTTAAATCTGATGTATTCCAATAACTGTAACTCTTTAAATATGTTATTGATATTTCACGTGGAATATCGCTTATTTTCGATTTTTCTCCGTTCTCTAGATTTATTTTCTTTCTAATAAAACTAAAACCTAGGGGTGACCATGGAACTTTTATATATTGTATGAATGTTATATTAACTGACCCCGCGGGATAAATGTTAAGCCTTCTACTATAAATTAATCTATAGTTGCCATCCTTATCTCTTATTTCTTTAAAAAAATTTGTTTCTTCTACTGAATTTATCATTACTATATATCTTAATCTTTCCTGCCATCCTCTTAGAGACGGAACGAGTATAAGTAAAGGCCCTTCAACACCGGGTGTAAATGCTATAGTTTTATTACCATGATTCATGATAATATAGCTTATTTTCCATATATATTTTACATATAAAAGATCTATTTCAAATGAATTTAATGGTGCAGAAAAAAATAAAAAACAGATAAATATTTTTATAAAAAACATTCGAGTATACTCCATGTCATGACCCAGTTTCATTATAAACTATCTTATATATCAATACCCATTGATTAGGATACGATGCATATACCAACTTAAAGTTCTTTGGGCTTTCAAATGAAATGATGGGCCCATCATATCCTTGTACCCTTTGCGGCCCATAAGGTGTAAATATATTCTCAAATATATAGGAATACCTCCTATCAGTTTTTATAAAAAGCAATTTATAAAGAAGCGCGTTTTTTGCTTCTATAGTATTAGCTGGAACCACTAATGTAGATGTTCCGAATTTGGCATATGTTTGATATCTGTCAGGATTTAATCCAGCTATTTTTATCATTTGAAGACTTTTTCCAAAATCTCCCCTTCCCACAGGATCTGGATAAAATATTCTCGTTCTGTAAAAAGTAGTGTATTGCTCAGGTAAACTCTGAAACGGTTCGAAGACAACTACATAGGAAGCATTGAATTTTTTAAATATTTTTAATGCAATTGTTTCATTGGACATAAATGCCAATGCGATCTGTGCAATTTTTGTGGTATTTAGAGTTGCATTGTCGATCGTTGTACATCTATTAGTATTCACAGAAATCCAATATCCATAATCCCACCAAGATATAATTACTGAGTCTTTAGGCGTATTCATTCTTATCCACTCCAATGCCGAAATCCAATCTAAATATTGATAACTATAATCAGAAATTACCGGAAGAGAAGACGTAAGTATCAGTGAAGGTTGATGGGCATAGTATATAGGATAAGGTTGGACAATTATTAAGAAAAATAGGGAATTTATTAATATGAAAGCAGTAATCACTACCTCTTTTCTTATAATCTTATTTTTCCTTCTGAAAGTTCTTATTCTTTTTATACTCATTATTTCAAATAAATTAATGTGAAGTTCGCTTAATCCTATTCCTATTAGTAGAGATAACGCTGGCACAAATAATATAATTAATCTAGCCATCGACATCGCTACATAAAGTGAGGAAATACCATATAGCGCCAAAAACAGTCTATGATTAATTTTTTTATATAAACATATATATAATCCAAAAAGAGAAAAGAACGTAATATATTGGAAATCTGAGTAAATCATACTCCAGGTAGGTATTCTATGTTCCATAACAGACTCAACTATGGCTGACCTCTCTGAAGGAATTATAATAGCCGCAATCCTTCCAGCTATTCCAGAAAGAACCCCCATTTTCCAGCCAATTATAGCTAGCATAATAACAGCTAACATTAATATTAACTGTCCAATCCTTGTCCTCCTAATTTTTATATTAGATAGAATATAAACTGAATTAATTGTTGCGAGCCAAGGTAAAATAGCATATAATGAAAACACTCCTACTCTTAATCCATGTCTAGGAGTAATTATAACAAAAAATGTGGCGATAAGGTTGAATAAAATATAGTTCAAATCAATGGACCTTGAAGTCTTTCCCAGAATTTGGAGAATAAGAACATAAAGGGCTATTAAATTCCATGCATAGAGAAAGCCCCCCCATATTAATACAGCTAATCCCATACATATACCTGATAAGATAGCTATAATTTTATTATCTTCATTAAAAGCTCTTGTTAATAGATAAAAAGAAAGCACTATAAACAGCATTGCTACGCAATCATGCACATTCCCGATAGTTGTGCTGGATATAAGTGAAGGATCTAATGAAATTAGTAAGGCTGCTATTAATCCTCCAAATTTACTATGTAGGTATCGTCCCCATATATAAGTTATTAATGCTAGAAAAGCGCCGCTTAAAGAAGGAAGCATACAATAAACTGTTAGTAAGCTTACATTAAAACCCAATGATTTTAGTATCATAAATATAAGTGCTGCAAGTAACGGTCCACCTGGCTGACTTGTTTTAGTAATCACCCTACCTTCAGGATACCAGAACATGGTATCTCTAAAGCCCGTGTTTTGCGGATCAAACCACCAAAGTATACCTGCCAATCCCTTCGATGCAATAAATTTAGATAAATAAAATTCATAATAGGGATCAAATTCTGTTAAGTACATCCCCCACCGTAATGGTGTTATTCTAATGAGAAAAGCATGAAGCATTATTAATAAGAGTATAAGCTTAGGTAGAAGACTCTCCTTTGAAACTTTTATTAGTATACTTATAATAGATCTATTCACTCCTTTCAATACTTTTTTCAAATACGTCACCAACTATAGGAATTCTATCTAAAATTACACTATATAGCTATCTCTAAAATATTAAACAAGGATAAATATATTTATTGTTTCCACTTACTATTATAATGTTTTCTACACAATAAAAGGAGATAGATATAGATTATAGATTAAAAAATATCATTCTTCCAAAATTTCTAATTCAAGTAACCTTGAATATACTTTATTTACTGCTTTCCCGACTTCTTCCTCTTTTTTAGCTCCAGTACAGACACACTTGCCACTTGAAAAAATTAATAGTACAACTTTGGGATCCTCAAGTCTATAAATAAGCCCTGGAAATTGCTCGGGCTCATACATAGAATTTTCTAACAAAAAAGCAGCTCTCTCTAAGTCCACTTCAGCCTTGAGACTTGCACTTGCCACTATGTTCTGTATCTTTATTACAGGCTCTCCTTTTATCTCCATACCATGTTTTTTTAATAACTTTAGTATATTTCTAACTGCCTTATATACATCCGATTCCGATTTTGCCCCTGTACATACCATTTTTCCACTTGAGAAAATTAGTGTAGCTGTTTTAGGCCTCTCTAATCTTAATACTAGACCGGGAAACTCTCGGATCCCAGGCTAGAGCCTGGGATGTTCCGGATTATATTCAGCATTAGGTATAGACGCTGCCATCATCTCCAAATCCAGTGCTTGATTAAGTGAGACCGATGCAACAACATTTTCTATTTTAAAAGATGGCTTTTTTATATGCATCCCCTCATGTTTTTATATTATTATAAGGTAACAAAATATTTATAAATCTTTCTCTTAAAATATTTAAAATATTTTAACCGATTAATTTTCAGAACTTTTATTTCTAAAAAGATCATTAAGTAGTGTAAAAAAGAACATAAGCACTAGTATGGATAATATAGTATAGTAAGCAATTGTATTTTTCTCTAAATACAGAGGTATAACACCTATGTAAGGTATAACTATTACTACTTTGCCTAATATATATTGTTCTTTAAGCCATGTAGAAGGATCTCGGGATATCATGCCTGGATCCGGGCAACTGTTTGCATCACCCTTTATTAAAAATCTATAAGAACCGTTAATGGATGTTTTATTTATAATTCTATGAACAATTTTAGAATTAAAACGCTGGTAAACTATTATATCTCCTATCTTTAAATCACCCGGTCTAGTTTTCATAATTATAAGCGCGTCTCCTATATGAAGCGTGGGCTCCATACTATAACTTGATACATATCCGGGGATAAATCCTAGAGAATATAATATATTGGTGTTTATACCCAAAATTACTAGAAAAAAAAGTATTATCACTAAAATAGAGAAAATAAAGTCTGATTTTTTAACCATTTTTTCACTCTATTTTTATTGAAAAACCCTTTCTTTTCTCCTTTTCCTTCTTCTCAGCAATTATTGTTAGCACACCATTTCTGTATTGAGCTTTAGTAGATTCTGGTTTTATTTCTTTAGCAAGCTTAATTAATTTATGATACTTTCTGTCTCCTCTTTCAGCACTTACCTCGATAGTATTTTCAGTCGCATCTATTTTTATGTCCTCCTTTTCAACGCCAGGTAAATCTATGACTATTTTTATAGACTCCTTTTCTTCTATAATATCTGTAAATGGTTCGACTGTTTCACTAATTCTAGGTCTAATAACACCTGGTTTTATATTTCCCCATTCTCTTATACGTGGTATACCATCAGGTCCTATGGTAAGTGAAAAACCATAAATATATGGTTTTCCCATTTGTATACGTCTAAATTCCTCTGGCTTATATATACTTTCCCTCATAATCTCTTCGAATAGTTTATCTATCTCTTCAAATAGTTTTCGAGTTCGCTTCCACCATTCGTCGAATTCTGACATTTTATCACCACTTTATTTAAATAATGATGTAGAATATTAAAATATCGTTAGTAAGATAAAAATGTGATAAATATGAATTCTATACATTTTAAAGCTACTCTT
>CAZKAY010000084.1:0-9063 GCA_964550975.1 uncultured Thermoproteales archaeon
GAAGGGTTCAAGTAACAAAAGTCCTTTAAGCTGTTTGTCATATCCTAATAGATATTCATAGGCATGTAGTCTTACATAAAAGCCTTCTTTTCTAAGTAGTTCCATTAATTCCCATCTTTTCTTTCTTAGTACTAACATATACATTGTTTCACATTAACATATCATCTCTAGTATTATTCCTAGCTATAATGCTTATATATATTTGTGAATTCCATTATCTAATAATAAAGAAAAAATGAAAATATGCAATATAGTTAAATAATATGCTTGGTGCAATATATGTCTGAAGATTTTTTATCTAATTTTAATGAAAAAATAAAAAAAATGTACGTAAGTTATAATGAGGCCGTGAACAATGGTAATTATGATGAAGCATTAAAAATAGGTAAAGAAATAATGGATAGTTTATTAAAAGTTGCGAAAGAGTATATTTTGAGTAACTTAAATTGTCCTAATATTCGGAGACTTGTAGAAGATATAGTAAATTATCATGAAAAAAATTTAGGATATATCGAGGGGACCGAAGAGACGCTAACCAATATGCCAATACTATACACCTATGATGCTATGGAGAGGGCGCTTAGAACACTTGCGTTAAGTATTCAAGAACTATTTAGTTTTGTCCTAGGAGCATTAGTAGTTCTGGCCGATATACTAAAATATACTGAATATAGAAATGATAGAGGGGAAAGTAAATTTCTTGGTGCAGTATAAATATAGTTCTTGCTAGTAACACATTTATCCAAACCATTTAAAAACAAAATATGATATTTCATTTGAGTTTGGATTTTTTGTAGCTATAACAAATTTTTTCCTTACAGAGTGAGATAATCTGCCAGCTCTTACTATTTCTAGAGGGTCTAATTTCTGATGGAAGGGAATTACATGTACAAGAAATGGTGCATGATCTATTCCTGGGCCATACTTATATACCGCAAAAGTAGTGCCAAATTTCATACCAGACTTTACTACAAACCCTTTTTTTCGAAGATCTCTATAAACCAAAAAAATTTCTTCAAATTCGGTATAAATCTTTTTAGCTATTTTTTGTAATTCTTCTGAAGCTAGTTCTTTACCAGATACAAACACCTTTATCTTGTTTTCCATAACCAAATATAATGCTTCAATTAATGATAATTCTAATGGTCTGTCTATCTCAAGCGCTCTAGCTTTCTTAATACCCATATATTTTCCAAAAAATCCATTTTTATAAAGTTTTTTTGCGTCTTCGATATCCCATACTATTATTCTATGATCAATTAGTTCTCCAACTATTTTTTTATTCATAATAAATCACTAATAGTGACTTGATATATTAAAAATGGTTGAATAGTTTTATCGCAAATAAAAGAGATCTGCACTGGTGTCTATACATCATTATTCAGCATTACCAGCCTTCTTCATTCAAGATACAATTGTTATACAGCTATAAATTTTTAACGTATCTGCTTTTTCTACGAAATATTATTAACAATGGAAGATAAAAGAATTCAGAAATAAATTAAATATTTTAAAATGTTTATTCTTCTAACCAAGTGGGCCAGATTTCCCAGATACGTTTTACTGGGCTCTTCCACTCAGGTCTATAATTATACTGTTTTTCGAGCTGAAGACGGCGTTCAACGCTTGCTACTAGATATTTTGTTTGGACTACTACATCAGGATTAACACTAACGGAATCTATACCTACTCGTATGAGAAATGCTGTAAATTCTCTATATACACTTGGTGCCTGTCCACAAATACTTACGGTTTTATATCCATAGGGGCTTTCATGTGCTCCTCTTATTATCATATAAACAGCCCTTCTTAATGATATATCTCTTTCATCAAAATATCTTTTGTCTATCTTCGGTAGAATGGCGCTATCTCTATCAGTTCCTAACACTAGCTGTGTAAGATCATTCGTACCCATACTAAATCCATCAAAGTATTTTGCAAATTTTTCAATAGAAAATGCTATGGAAGGAACTTCAGCCATTGCCCACACTTTGAAGTCTCTTCCACTCTTTAATCCCTCTTCATTCAATATTGATATGAATTTTTCCGCTTCCCATAAAGTTCGTACAAAGGGAGCCATTACCCATACATTGTTTAAACCATATTCTTCTCTTACTTTTAAGATAGCCTTACATTCTAGTCTAAAAGCCGGTTCATACTGAGGACTTATATATCTACTTACACCTCTCCATCCAATCATAGGATTATCTTCCGGAGGTTCGTACTTCTCTCCACCTTTTAATTGTCTATATTCATTTGTCTTAAAATCACTAAACCTTACAACTACCGGTTTCGGATAAATAGCTCTTGCAACCATTGCTATACCATCAGCAAGCTTGTCGATGAACTTTTTCTCCTCGCCGATTTCAATTAAATATAGAGGATGTTCTCCTATATAGCTTGCTAATATAAATTCGATTCGCATTAATCCTATTCCGTCAAAAGGCAAATCCTTATAATCCTCTATCTTCTCTGGCACTCCAAGATTCATATACACCTTTGTTCCTGTGGGTGGTTTTATAGCTTTTAAGATTATTTCAATGGGCATTTTATAGGCTTCAGCTTTCGGTTTTTCCTTGGGCGCTATAAGTTCTTCTACTATGCCTTCATATACTACGCCAGTTTTAGCATCTACTGTATATTCCTGGTTTTGTTTTAATGTTTTTGTAGCCGTTCTAGTTCCCACGATGCATGGGATACCCAGTTCTCTGCTTACTATTGCAGCGTGGCAAGTCATTCCACCTTCATCTGTAACTATAGCTGATGCAAGTCTCATATATGGAACCCAATCAGGATTTGTCATAACAGTTACTAGAATATCTCCCTTTTTCATTATTTTATCAGCTTCTTCCGGTGAAAATGCAATCTTTACTTTTCCAAATGCAATTCCAGGGCTTGCAGGCAATCCTCTAATCACTACTTTTTTCTCACTGACAACTTTTTCTGTTTTCTTTTCGATCCCTTTTTCTTCCTTCAAGCTCCAAACAGTTTCTGGTCTTGACTGTAAGATAAATACATTTTGTGGAAAGGGTAGATCCTTATCTATAGCCCACTCAATATCCTGCGGATAGTTATAGTGCTTTTCTATTTTTATAGCTAGTTTTGCCAGTTCCTTTACTTCTTCTTCGGTTAAACATGGTATTCTGCGACGCTCTGGGGGGACTTTCGAATGAATAGTTTTACCTGTATTATAATCCCTTATGTATTCGATATCTTTCTCAACTATTCTCTTCTCTAATATCTCTAAGGTATTTTTATCTACAACCCATTCATCTGGGGTAACTGAGCCACTTACAACAGCTTCACCTAGTCCCCAGTTCCCCTCAATTACTATTTTATCTCTCTCCCCAGTTACTGGATGTAAAGTAAACATTACCCCCGCAGCTTTTGCATTAACCATTTTCTGTACAGCCACACTTATAAGAACTTTCTCATGTTTAAATCCCTTCTCCTCCCTATAGAATATTGCTCTAGGGGTGAAGAGACTCGACCAACACCTCTGAACCATTTTTACAACCTCATCCTCTCCTCTAACATTTAAGTAAGTTTCTTGTTGACCAGCAAAACTAGCGCCTGGTAGATCTTCTGCAGTAGCACTACTTCTAACTGCTACAAATTCAGCAATTTTACCCATTCTTCTAGATAGCTCTCTATATGATTTTCTTATTTCCTCTTCAATATCATGAGGCATAGACGTATTTTCTATTAAACTCCTTATCTTCTTACTGGCTTCTTCATATTCCTCAGGTCTTCTTTCCTTTACAGTTTCCCTAATTATATCATAAATTTTATCTCTTATTCCTGTTTCATTTATAAATCGCTTATATGCATATGCTGTTACAGCGAATCCTGGAGGAACCGGGATTCCAGCATTTATCATTTCACCTAAATTCGCATTTTTACCACCAACAAGTGGTACATCATCCTTACCTAATTCATTGAACCATAAAATTATTCTTCTTTCCTTTGGTATATTCATTCCATTCACCATGCAAATATTTCAGATTAGTAATGATAAATTAATATTTAAAGGTTGTTGAGATATTTGGGGAAGAATTTGAAAGTAAGTGAATTTGGAGAATTTAATCTAATTAAAAAGATATTGAGCTTAATTCCTAAAGACAGCAGAGTTATAAGTTATTTTGATGATGCTATAATGGTTCAAGTTGATTCATCTATATTTGTTATGAAAAGTGACGGATTTGTAGCATCAACTGATCTACTTCCTGGAATGACGGCTGAAGATATTGGATGGAAAACAGCTATAATGAGCTTAAGCGATATGGCGGCTAAAGGTGTTAAACCAGAGGGTTGTTCCATAATTCTTGGCATAGAGAGAGAAAGAAATACAGACTTTATCTTAAAAATATATAAAGGATTAATTAGAGCTGCTAATCAATATGATTTCTACATATGGGGAGGTGATTTAAACGAGGCTAATGATCTTATAGTTGGATGCACAATGATTGGTTGGGCGAAGGATGGCAAAATTGTTACTAGAAAGGGGGCTCGACCAGGCGATATAATTGCTGTAACTGGTTGCTTTGGATATACGTCTGTAGCATATAAAGTACTGCTGGAGGGATATAAGATAAAAGAAAAACGCTATTTAAACGAAATATTAAGGCATGTATATAGACCTATAGCTAGAATCAGAGAAGGATTAATTCTAAAGAATTTTGCATCAGCATCTATTGATTCCAGCGATGGATTAGCTTTGTCTCTTAACTTGTTATCGGATGCAAGCAATGTAAAAATTGTTATTGATAAAATTCCCATTACTTATATAGTTAAAAAATTTGCTTCTGAATATAATATGGATGTTTTAAAATTAATATTATATGAGGGGGGAGAGGAGTATGAAATAATATATTCGATACCAATACATATGTGGAATAAAGCATGTAATGCGGTAAGGGAAGTAGGAGGAAAACTTTATCCAATTGGTAGGGTGGAGAAGGGTAAAGGAGTATACTTAAAGAAGAACGAAGTATACGAAAGAATTTTTCCTAGAGGATATCAACATTTTAAATAATAGTTAGAGAACTTTTATCATTAAATATACTTTTTTCATAAGATCGAATTTTACTTTTCGTTCAAGTGAGGTTATTATACATTGAAGACCTCCTACTGAAATAAAAATTTTCTGAACTCCGTTTTTTCCTTTTATCAAATATGGTATTCCCCACGCATATATATCCCATTTATCTGGTTTTCTTCTTTCCCTAGTTATCTGAAACAATAATTCAGAGCCCTTCATAATTTTTTTCTCTAAACTTGTTTCTTCGAAAAAAATTCCTGGTAACTCTAATTCAACTTTAAACTTTGGATTTGAGAGAATAATTTTTTTGATATTCTCAGGTTCCCTTTGAAGTATTTCGATTATTTTTAATCTTTCTTTAAACATTCTTATCATCTCTATATTCTTGTTTCAAATTCTTCGATGCTTATGGGCAGTTCTCCATTAGGAGGTATTTCACCCCTTTCTCTTAAAACTTGCCGCGCTAAAAGCCAGAATAGCAGTGCTAATGCTTTTCTCCCTCTATTATTTGCAGGAATTATTAAATCGACATAACTAGGTACATTATCAGTATCACATATAGCAATAACTGGTATTCCGATAGCAGCGGTTTCCTTTAGTGCCTGAGAATCAATTCTGGGGTCAGATATTAGTACTAGATCTGCCTCCTTGTAGTGTCTTAAAGATGGATTAGTAAAAGTTCCAGGTAAAAATCTACCTACTATTGGGATAGTATTAGTTAACGCACAAAATTTAAGTACTGGTTTTTTTCCGTATTGCCTTCCTGAAACTACTATCACTTTTTGTGGATCATATTGAGCTATAAATTTTGCAGCAATTCGTATACGTTCATCCGTCTTTCTAATATCTAATAAATATAATTCTTGTCCCTGCGTGTCTTGTCTAATACTATATATAAATCTTTTCATAAACTTATTTTTAAGATGGGTTCCAATTCTTAATCCCGCAGCTAAATAATCTTCTAGCGGTATAAGTAGTTCTTCTTTCTCTTCTTCACTTGGCTCTTTTGACATATTTACTCACTAACATACAATTTTTATATTTTAAAATATCTTCCAACATTTAAAGTTGTTGTTGGTCAGAGGCTCGATTTTTCTATAAAAACTAGAAAAATTTTATAACCTTTACCATTTTTACAATTAAATATATGAAGAGATGTTAATTAAGCTCGGTGAGTGGTATGAACAGTATTATTATTAGAAAATTTAAGCCAGATTATCTTCCTAAAGTGGTTCGCATAAATAGAATTTGCCTACCGGAAAATTATCCCCCATTTTTTTTCATGGATCTTTATAAGAATTTTCCTGAAACTTTCTTAGTAGCTATGAAGGATGATGAAATAGTTGGATATGTGATGTGCAGAATAGAATATGGGATTTCAAATTTAAAAAAAAGTTTTGCTAAGAAAGGTCATATAATTTCTCTTGCGGTTATACCATCTATGCGTAGAAGGGGTATAGGAGAACAATTAATGAGAAAAGCTTTAGAAAATATGAGAAAAATATATAATGTGAATGAAAGTTTCTTGGAGGTAAGAGTATCAAATATTCCTGCAATAAATTTATATAAAAAACTCGGATTTAAGACTATAAGAGTTATTAGAAAATATTATATGGATGGAGAAGATGCATATCTTATGGCAAAGGCTTTTACTTAGTGACATTTCAAAGAGATTAAAATTGATGAAAATTCTTTAGGTGTTTCTATACCCTTATGTATTGTTGTGAAACAGTATATTCTATTTTCAATGTCGCATTTCCACAGAAATGATCTAAGATATAATTTAAATCTCTTTAAAAAACCTGGAGATGCACCATTAAAAATTATTGCTTCATGCTGATTTATAATAGTTTTTTCGGGCTTTTCATATTTTACTTTAAATTTACTGCCTATTTTCTTAATAGTCTCCTTCCAAAATAAGTTTCTATACCAATCACTAATGTCTTTATAATATTCTTCAAGAAGGATATTAGCCATACTAGAATATCCAAATATTATATGAAAATTCTTTTTCCGAAAATCTAGATAGGAAAAACCAGAGGTAAATTTTCTACTGATCAGTTCATATTCCCTGGGTATTTTTATTTTAAAACCATAGAGTATCCATGGTATATATTCTTCATTAAAATGGCATCTTATGGATGAAAGAATATTATTTATTATTTTTTTCAACTCATTATATTCTGAAGATTTAAAACTTATTTGCATTATATATCCTCTTTCCTCTTTTTCACAGTACCATGAAATCAAAAGAGAATCTTCTACGCCTTTAAGGTAGAAAAGGCTCGCTTCATGTCCACTTACATTTAATTCTCTTATAGAGACAACTTTTAGATCTATCTTTATTTTTCTTTTTTTTATTTTTTTCTTAAAGTCTTCAAGAAAATTTTCAATAATTTTTCTAGATTGAGGAGCCTTTTCAAATGGTATATTTTCCCATTTTATTTCAAGTCTAGGCCTATAACGATCATCTACTCGAAAATATCCGTTCTTAGAACTTCCAGATTCAAGAGCCATGTTCCAATCTGCTGGAATCTGAAAATATATTTTTCTCCAAGCAAATTCCTTATATTTCTTCAAATCTTTCCCCTTATTAATAACTTTATATATCTCATTAAGCTTCATAATAGTTACATCTTTTTTCTCTAAAAAAGTTTAAGTAGAAGAGTTACAAATATTTAGTAAATGTCATGGTGAAAAATAGATGGGATTATACAAGTATTTAGTAAAGACATGGAAGCAAGCTCTAAAAAATAAATATAGAATATTATGGTTTGAACGGTTAGTTCAATGGAGAAGGGAACCTGTAGTAGTTCGTATAGAAAGACCTACACGCTTAGATAGAGCTAGGGCACTAGGATATAAAGCTAAACAGGGTTTCATTGTAGTCAGAGTTAGGATAAGAAAGGGAGCGCTTAATAAACCTAGACCAAGGTCTGGTAGAAGGCCTAAGCGTATGGGAATATATGGACACGCTCCCAGGAAAAGTAAGCAACTTATAGCAGAAGAAAAGGCTGCTAGAAAGTATCCTAATTTGGAGGTCATAGGATCCTACTATGTATGGGAAGATGGAATGTATAAATGGTTTGAGGTTATACTAGTAGATCCAAGTCATCCAGCTATAATAAATGATAAAGATATCGGATGGATTCATGGAATAAGCAAGAGAGTTAGATAGATATGAAAAGAGATGCTCCAATAATTGTTGAAACCTTTTCTCATGCAACCGAGGACATAGATAAGGTTAAAAAAGCTATTTTAGCTCTTTTTCCGGAGGAATATCATGAAAAAATAAAGATTGAAGAAGAATATGTAACAGGACATTGGAATAATCCTATAGTTATATTAAGAGTAAAAATAATAGGAAGTTTAAAAGACATTTTTCTAAAAAGATTTTCTCATTTACTAAGTAATGGAGATAAGGATTATTTAAAAAGAACACTTCACCTAAGATTAGATAATGCGAAAAATCTTTATCTGCGTATCAATAAGCAGGCGGCATATAAAGGTTTGATATTTTTAGATGAGAGGAAAGATGATGTAATTAAGATTAAGATACCATTAGTAGAAAAATGGTCAGATAAAAAAAGAATTTTAGAAAAATTAGAAAAGATGGGTATAGTATCTTGAGAATTGCTGAAATATTTTCTTTGTTTTCACACTAATATTTAGGATTAACGTTATATTTTTGATATATTATCTCCTTAAAACTCTTATATAGAATGAAGAAATATTTAATTAATTATTATTTTAAGGTAATTTCATTATGGGAAGAAGATTTTGTGATCTAAGAGTTTTCCCTAAAATCTGTGGCGGAGAAGATAATATAGAGGATTTTCTAAAAACTGCTGTGCTTTTGAAATTTAAAGTTTTAGCTTTTCCAATACTTAATCAGTCATCAATAGTTTTCTCAAAAATTCAAAAATATGCAAAAGCTTATAAGATAGATTATGTAATGAGAGCAGATATTGTATCAGGAAATTTGAGGTACATTAAGAGGAAGGCAGAATTTTATAGAAAAA
>CAZKAY010000085.1:0-3900 GCA_964550975.1 uncultured Thermoproteales archaeon
GAGCAATTATAGATGCAATGACTGGAAAAATTTTAAAAAGACTTGTTATAGATGAAAATGTTTTAAATATACGTGCACTAGTCTCTGGGAGAAAAACTTATTTGATAACGTATGAGAAAAGAAATTCTCAGGCTGGCGATCCAGACGTATATGCCGCTATAGTTGGATATGACGGGTCATTTATAAAGTTATTGAAAATTTCTACTGAGCAAAATATATTGGAGGTTTATCCATATGCTGCATGGGATTCATATACTAGGAAGTATCTATTAGTATACTATATTGATAAAAAAATGATTTTACATGGTGTATTTATTTATGAGGATGGATCTATAGAGTATTTGAAATGGTATATTGAGACTGAAACTGATGTTAAAAGTGTTTCTTTTAGAGTTGTAGGTGGAAATGGATATTTTGTTATAGTATATACTTATCAATCTAAGAATCAATTAGACCTACTATATACGGTTGTTAACGCTAAGACCGGGGAACGTGTTTATGATGGTATCTTATCTAAAGATCCTGAAATGAATGAGGTCGTTGAAAACTGTTTTGGAGGAATATGTTTTAAGGAATACTATTATATTCCCTTTAATGAATACTGGGATCCTTTAAGCGAGCGTATATTATTTTTAGGTAGAATAACTTTAAGTAAAGAAGGTAAGGTTTGGTCTATATCTAAATATGGTGTTCATCCCCATTTAGTCGATGTTGGGGAAAAATTCCTGTTGACATGGATAGATTATATGGATGATAAAGAGGGAAATGTATATGCATGTCTTATAGACCCTATAAATGGTCCAGGGAAAATAATTGATATAGGTGGAGATGAACATAGTGAATATGCTGAGAAAAATGTATTTGCAGCCTATTCTCCTTCTATAAAAAATCAGGAAGAGGAATTTTATGTATTGACCTGGTCCAGGAGAAAGGAGGATTACGATATATATACTAGGACTATAAATGTAATAGGGCATCTAGGAGACCTTACATCCTTAAGTAAGATACCTAAAAATAATCAGTATGTTGAAGGAATTGCTGTAAACACTTTACATAAAACTTTTCTAGTAATCGATTTAAGAGATGATGAACATGTTATCTTTGCATTATTTGGAGTGCTTGGAGAAGATATCCCTCCACCAGTACCCGAGCTATGGCTTATACCACTTCTCATAATATCATTGATCATAATAGCTTTATATAAATATGGAGATAAACACAGAACGAACTAGATTTTAACCCAATTTTTCTATAACTATTTCTTCATATCTCAGTGTTTTCTGTATTATTGGATATATTATTTTTATATCTCTTGTAAGTGTCCTTATTCTCCTTAAATCTTTTTTATCAACTATTTTTGCTATAGGGGTTATTGTTAAATATATTGATAGATATATGGCTCCACATAAAATTAGTGTTAAAATTGTGTTTGATATATAGTTTTTTATAAATATTATTGGTATTGCCGATACTAATGCAGTTGAAAATATTTTTAGGATTGTCTTGAAATCTATCTCCATACCATATTTTGTCTTAACTATATGGGCATAGTATATGCATATTGATAGATTTACTATTAGGATTGATATTATTATTCCAATTATATTGTATAGGTATCCAAGTATATATGTGAGTGGAATCGTCATAATTATTCCGAGAATATTACCCCACAAAATTGTCTTTGTCTTGCCGATACCGTTTAGAAAGCTTGATAATACTATTAATATAGATATATATAGATAGCCTACACCATACATTGTTAAGTATAGTGGTGATAAGGTATAGCTTGAACCATATATGATATAGACTATTTCTCTCGACAAAAACATTACTAAAATTGTTGCAGGCATTAATATCATTGAAGTATATTTTACAGAATATTTTAGGAATTCTATTAACTCATTTTTATCTTTATCTATATTAAATTTTGAGAATGCTGGGAAAAGGGTTAGGGATATAGGTGTAGTTAATACCGTTAGGAGTGATAGAAAGTTTACTGCAACCTTAAAATTTCCTATCTGAAAGTTTGATGCAAACCATGATTGAACAATATTATTATACTGCATAATCATACTGTTTATCAGTGTAGAAAAATATAGTGGTAAACTATAGGATAACATTATCTTTAGACCATCTATAAATTTCATCTTTTCATTATTATTTATATTAAGTATTTTTTGATATACTATTAGTATTCCTATGATGGCTGCTACAATATAGCTTGAAATATGTCCGATTACGGCTCCAAGTAATTGGAATCCGATTAATATGAGTATTGGAGTTAATATAAATTTGGTTGTCGCTTGGATAACCATGTTTATTGAAGCATATTTCATTTCATCGAATCCTAGATAGATGTTCTGTATTATTGTGAAAATCATGTTTCCTAAAATTATTATTGATGCAACTTTAATATATAGACTTGCATCGGGTCGATTTATCATCAATGCAAATATATCTGATAAGAGGATGGATAATGTGAAGCCTGTCAATGACATTATAAATCTGAATTTTAATCCTATGTTTGCTATTTCAAGAGCTTTTCCCAGTTTATTCTCACTCCTATATAGTGATGTATATCTAGTTATAGCTGAAGGTAATCCTAGGTTAATTATGGATGTAATTATCGATGGACCAACGAATACTAATGCATATAATCCATATTTTTCTGGTCCCAGTAATCTGGCTATGATTATTGATGCCAATGCCATTAATATTAGTGATATAATATTTCCAGATAATAGATAGAATCCTCCCTTTACAGATTTTCTTGCAATTTTTTCAAGTCTATTCAATCATCTCAATCCTCATTTTAATCTCGCTACTAATTAGAGTAATTTAGTATTGATAAGTATTAATATATTTAATATATATTATCATACCAATTCTTCTATATTTTACATACTGGTTGATATGTTTATTCAGTAATATCAAATAATAGCCTCTACTTGAACAAACTTATTCCATGCCATATAGCGAATATCACCTCCAATACAAACATCAGCAAAATACAGCTAAAAATTATTAAATGGTCTCCCCTATCCATAATATTTATATATTATATAGGTGGAAGGGGATATAGAAATTGATTGACAGTATCATAAATAGTAAGTGGATGGGTGTATGAAGATATCAGACATAGTTTTTTCAATTATAGTGATATTTTTTATTTCTCTTTTTGCATATCTATTATACTCAAATTTTTTGATGCCTAAACCAAGTGGAGGTGTTGAGAGGAAGGCTTTAATCATAGATACAGTGGAGGATATTGAGCCGAATCCGAAGCTGATTAAAGAGATAAAGAGTCTTTTAACTAAGGCTGGCTATAATACTACTATATGTTCATCTGAGAATGCTACGGTAGATTTTTTCAAGAAAATATATATTTATGATGTTATTATTATGCGTGTTCATTCCACGATTACAACCACTCCTCTACAATTTTTGCCGAATAATTCTGTTGCAATAATTACTGGTGAAAGATATCGGAAAGATAAATATATTGTGGATCAACTTGCAGAAAGGCTTCTACCCTCATCACTCCTACCTCAGACAGGTATTGCATATGGCTATTTTGCATTTACAGGGTTATTTATATCAAACTATATTCCAAGGTTTAGGAATTCCACTGTAATTGTAATGGGATGTCATAGTCTTTATAGTAAGGATATGGCTCAAGCATTCATATCTAAGGGTGCAAAAGTATATATTGGATGGGATAACTATGTAACACCTACACATATGGATAAGGCATTATATAAATTAATATATTATTTATTCGTGGAAAAGAAGAGTGTAGGTGAAGCTGTCTCAAGAACTATGATGGAGATAGGTAGAGATCCTGACTATGGTGCACAACTAAAATTCTATCCACTAGAAGCATATGACTATAAGCCTTTA
>CAZKAY010000085.1:4000-8737 GCA_964550975.1 uncultured Thermoproteales archaeon
CGATTTTAGAGGAATTACCTCTTGGTTCCACTTTGCATTTTCTAATTGCTTCATATATTTCTTCATCATTAAATATCGTATAGCAGTTTCCTACTTGATTATATATATGTGCATCGCTTCCACCTGTTGATGGTAGGTTTAGATATTTGGATAGGTTTTGAGATATTTTTACTGCTATTGGGAATAATGGATACAGTGAGTTATGAGTTTCTATAGCATCTAGTTTTTTAATTTCGTTCAGATGTTTTTTAACTTTATTTATATGTGTGAAGGGATGTGCAAGTATTGTTACAATGTTATTGTCTCTTGTAAAGTCTATTAGTTCTCCTATTTTTAGTGGAATTTTTCCTATATTTGTATCTAATCCTAGCAGTAATATGTGTCCAATTTCTGTTTTAATCTCCATTCCCGGCAGTATTATCAGTTTTCTAGAATACTTTCTTGCAGCTAGATATCCCTTTAAGGTATAGTGGTCTGTTATAGCTATTCCATTCAAACCTCTTTTTAAAGCCATATATATTATCTTCTCCACAGAGTCTCCATCACTATAACATGTATGTATATGTAGATCTATTTTTAACAATTTTACCACTTGGTTGGAAAAGATTATAAATCACTATTATATAAATTTTATAGAGTTGATGGTTTATCCTATATTGATTATTACATCAAACTCTATATACATCAATGTAATATATCTTATAAGAAAAAGGTTATATGAAACCTATTGATTTCTCTAATAGCTTTAGAATTTTTACACTTTTTTCCTTTTTCTAAAATATATTTATATCAATTAGATACATTTTCTCTGATACTCGATATCCATATATCTTTAATCCTATGTTGTAGTTCTACGGAATCTTTATCTATTTCGGCTAGAAGACCATCTATAGCTTCAACAGGATCTCCCTCGAAAACGCATTCTTCGAACTCTATATCAGAAATCCATTTGATAATTGCTTCTTCAAGAGCTCTACTTAATGCGTCTTTAGAGTATCCGAATTTCTTCATAGCAAGTTCTCTAAACCTAAGCTCAAGTTTCTCATCAATATTTACCTTTAAAACCATCAAACCACCAAATTATTAGTAATAAAAATATATTTTTTCCCATATGTAAGTATGTTCATATGTACCTATAAGAATAATTTACTGTGTAGAGTTAAAGAATTTTATCTAATATTTTCTTCAAATATTTGACATCATTTCTAACTATATATTTTCTTTCTTCAGCTTTAAATCTGCCTAATGATTCATCTTCTATTGTAAGGTCTCCTCTATATCCCTTCCTATATAAGGTCATTACTACTTTTTCCAGGTCTACATCACCTTTATCTAAAGGTGTCATAACTATTTCTCCAACATTTCTCTTAACATTCTTTCTACCATTTTTTGCAACAGCATTTTTCATATGTGTATGTTTAACTCTATCTGCAATTTCTTCGATAATTTTATGGACAATATCTATGGGATATCCATACCAATAGAAGTTTCCGGTATCAAGCGTTACTCCAAATATCTCTGGATCTGTTGCATCTAAAACCCTTTTTAGATAATCAAAATTATTTGATATCACACCATGATTTTCTACAGCTAGACACATGTTTGTCTCCCTTAACCGATTCTTAACAATATCTATAAACTCCAATGTTCTCTTCACATATTTATCCAAAGTATAGCCCTCAATCTCCTTCATAATAGCATTTATCCTCAAAACCCTTACATCCAGTCTAAAAGCTATATCAATGGCATCTAAAACATATTTTGCCTCTAAACTAAGATCTCTACCCAAATCATTTGCCAATAAAATACAGTTTACAGTGAAATCATTCTCTGATAAGATTTTTTTAAACTCTTCTAAATCCTTCTTTAAATCATATTCAAATGCATTTCTATAATTTCTATCCAGCTTCATTTCAAAACTATCTATTTCAAGCCAGCTTAATCCTCCAACTAGATCAAATCCAATACTCCTTATAATAGCATCTCTACATGAAACATACATATATTTCACCAAGAAAGATACATTCATCAAATATTAATACTTAATCCATCTCACTTACTTCGAGAATTATTTTCTTTAGATGTTTCCTTCTCCTTTTCTATTACTATTTCTATTTTCACATATCTTCTTAAAATTAGTAGGACTGCTATAATAATTATAATGATTATTAATGCAATTTTTATCTCCTCCCATGGTGGAGGATATCTTAACTCTACAACCATATTTTTATCCAAAAATATTTTTTCTTCATGTATACTTGTTTTTAAAGTATAGTTTCCTATTGGAAGCTGTTTAAAGTATACTTCTCCAGCCTTATTCGATATCTGTGTCATCTTTATATCATTTCCCTCAATATATACAGATTCATCTATTATTGGATTATATATACATCCAACAAGCTTTACTGTTAAATCATACACCCTACATTTAATTCTATACGTGTCTTCTCTACTTATATTCAAATATCCTCGATATATTAATACATTTTTCCAAATAACACTAATATTATATACATCATCCTTTAAAACTAGGGATAATCTGCCCTGTCTCGTATCATATGTCTTATTTTCTATAATAATTTTAGATCCATAGAGAATTCTGCCACGACTATCTACTATCTCAAATGTTACAGATAGATTTCTAGCAAATACAGTTAAGCTAAATATATTGCTTTCAGAAGCAAAGTGGGTTGAATCCCCGCTCCATACCGCCTTAAACATATATGTTCCTTCTCTACTGGTCTTCCAGTAAAAGTTTGCCATATTATAGTATATTTCTGATGAATTAATATACATCCATCTATCATTACTCCATAAATATAGGTCAACCTTTCCAAAACATCTTTCAGCCATTATTTCCGCTACAATCCTTATGTTTTCTCTCTTATACGCTACTCCTTGACCCAATTGAAGTGTCATATTCACCTTTTCCTTTACATAGAATACTTTAGGCCTACTTCTCAGCAAATTATCTTTAGACCTTATATAGCATAGCCATACTCCAGTAATATTTGGATAAAATATAATACTATCTATCTTATGGAAGATTTTCCTATAGAGTGGATTATAGATTATCAGATAATTCTCCTCTAAACCTGTTTTAGGATAAACTGATATTGTAATATTTTTATCTACCATTACGTTTTTTACACTTAACTCGATATTATAGTCTAGATGATATTTATTAACCCTATTACTTGCAACATATATTCTACATATATTGTATGAGGCATTATAGTATTCGTTCCCACTCCAACATGCATTTAAAAAATATACTCCTGATTTATTAAATCTATATGAAAATATTCCAAACCCATTTTCCAATGATATTTCCCTTACATATATCTTCTCCCCAAATATATTTGAGATTTTAATTAAAACACTAGTATTTATGGGTGGATTTAAAACAATATAAAAAGTATTGGTGTTATAGATATCTGTCCTATTCATCGTCGAATATAAAATTATATTACTTCCAATCCTCTTGCCAACTATAAATGTCTCCGTAACTTTAGGCCCTCTAGGCATAGATACATATATAGTATATCTACCATACCTCCAATATTCCCGTATAGTTATACTTAAATTTATATATCCTTGATCTGGGAGAGATGTTTGATTCCAATATACCAAACTATTTTGTGGATTCCTAATCTCAATGAAAAGAATTTTCCCCGGAGGCCCATATACCCTTATCTTTATAGTATCAAGAATATAGTAAAATCTTTTATCGAGAACTATCGATAAGGGTTGAGGAGAAAAATCATAGCATACCCTAATATCTATTAAGAAGAGTATAACTACTAATAATATGCTTAAACCTTTATAGCCATGCATGTTTATTATAAATTTACATTTACTATTTAAATATTAATGAAAGATTTTCTCTTATAATTATCTAATCTATTATAGATGACTAGCTATATACCTTAACCGTTTATAATAAAATGATGGAAATGTTTATAAAATAGAGCGAAGGTTATTTCTTAGGTAGTTTACCGGGTTTGCGGAATAAGAAATATATTAATATATGAAGACGATAACTATTGGGGAAGAATTATATGAGAGACTTGTTAGGTTGAAGAGGGAGGATGAGAGTTTCTCTGACGTTATTGAAAGATTATTAAATAGACCTAAGATTAGTATAAGATTTTTTGCTGGAGAGCTTAAGGATAGCGAGGCTTTAAAATATCTTGAAAGGACATGGCTCGAGTTTAGGAAAAATGCGAGGTTATGGTGAACTAATTATTCCTTTTAAATTTTATTAAAATAGTTTAGTTATAGATAATGTATATTGGCCATGCATCTTAATAGGTAGTTTAATGATGTCACTATAATTGCCGATATAAATATTTTTTTAGTGAAAGATTTTTTGAAAAAGAGACATGGGTAAAGAGTAATTATTGATATAAGTAATCCTACTGGATAATTGAAGTATAGTCTGCTTTGAATAATATTATCATAAAACAATATTGGTAGAAGTGTAAATGTCCATGCAAATATAAATCTATAGACTTTTTTATCTAAAAATATGGCCAATATAATTGCTGGGATAAATAGTAGCAATAACGGAGTCCCCATATATCCCCCATAAAGTATTTTTACAAAGAAATTTATTTCCTTAAATGATGACCAAAATCTTAGAAAAATGAAGCTTGTCCGAGTCCCTGTAGATGCAGCAATCATCCCCATATTATTCATATATATTTTTACTTGCTCTGCAAGAAATGCTGAGAC
>CAZKAY010000086.1:0-8372 GCA_964550975.1 uncultured Thermoproteales archaeon
CTATTATAATAATTATCACTAATGATAGTAGGAGTATTGATGGTATTATTTCTTCCCTTTTTACTTCAACATTAATTGTCTCTGTTTTCTCAAAGGTGTTTTCAGACTCAGGTATAGTTATAGTTATTTTCCAGACACCTTCTTCTCCAAATACATACGTGTCTCTAAAATGTCCACTATTATCTGTATATATTTGGTGCGTAATACTTTTTCCACTCGGTGACATATATGTAATTGTTATAACTATATTTGATATAGGTGGATTTAAATTACCATCCAAAATATATTCACTATTAAGTTTGGCTGAAACTGTACTGGTAAGCATTATCGTAGGTGCAGCCTTATTAACAGTAATGTCAACAATATTTGAAACACATCCTTCATATTCATTATCTCCGCTCCATTTTACAAGTATCTCCCATTTCCCAGCTTTATCAGGCTTCCAAGTATATGTTAATAAGCCGTTATTATCAGTTTTTCCAGAATATATTTCTATCCACTCTTTAAAGTTATGTCTAGCTTCAACAACTATATCTACACTTTTCTTAGGATTAAGATTTATATTTAACGTTATATCTTCGCCAATATTTATCTCGCTTTTAGATATAGTTAAACTAATAGATGAAGATTTCTT
Organism: uncultured Thermoproteales archaeon; assembly: GCA_964550975.1. Taxonomy (GTDB): domain Archaea; phylum Thermoproteota; class Thermoprotei; order Thermofilales; family B9-G17; genus CAZKAY01. The sequence continues at coordinate 635 of CAZKAY010000086.1, forward strand.
AAATTCTCCGAAAACTATCAAATATTCTATAGTGATGGGCTTAGCTGTATAGTCACTATATGCGCCTAATACAAATACATGGTTCTCAGCCACAACTGGACTAGAATATACATATATTTTCTTAAATGTCCCTAAATTTACGGTTGAAAAATTCCATAAAAGATTTCCACTATCTACATCATAGCAATATAAACCGCATTGTCTTACAGTTATAAAAATTTTTCTATCAGCAACAGCAATTCTTAATGGAGAGGAAAATATGGCACATGGAGGAAAATATTGTTTCCATAAAATATTTCCATTGTTTAAATCCAATGCGAATAATGCCGTTTCTCCAGGATTTTTATGAAGAGTATCTTTCTTACACGTTACAAAAACTTTACCATAAGCTATAGCTGAAGAAGTAGTTCCAGAAAGATATCCAGTTAACCTTGTACTCCATAAAATATTTCCATTATTTGCGTCAAGTGCAACTACATATGCATAGTCCTCTACATCTTTAAGGATTACAACAATGATTTTATCATCCTCTATAGCCAGTTCATGCCAACCTTCGATTTTTGAAGACCATATCTCCTTCCCTGTATCTAAGTCAATACAATATAGACCGTTTAATCCTGAGAAATAAACTTTATTCTTATATATCGTTGGACTCCATGGGCAAAGATATCGATTTGACACGGGAAGAGCCCATATTTTTTCACCAGTATCTGCATCTAAACACTGTATATATAATCCACTTGGTGCAACAACTTTTTTATTAGCTACAGCCAGACATAGCCCCTTACTACCACCAGGTTTACGCCATATTTCCTTTCCATTTTTAATATCTAGACAAACTATATCAGTATAGTCTATAGTATATAGTTTACCTTCATAAACTGTAGGAGGAGAGAAAATTCCCGGCTTACTCCAAACAATTTTTCCAGACTTATAATCTACACATATCAATGTACCATTAGATGTAATAACAAATGCTTTTCCACTAAAAATTATTGGAGGATCATCATGAAGAAGAGTTTTAGACCCAATAGTAATATACTTTGGCTGACTATAGGTGGATGGAGCCTTACTTAAACTAAAACCAGTTCCACTTAGACATCCCCTATAATATGGCCATTCAATGGAAGGTTGTTGAATAATGGCGATGTAAAATGGTGGAAAAACTAGTAGAAAGACAAGTAAATATTTTTTCAAAATTTCCACCTCAAAATTTTCTCATTAATAATATTTTTATTTCTTTATTTAAATTTTAAGTATACATAATTATCTTAAAATCTTTAAGAAACGGAGAGTAGCTGGTGATTAAAATAGTTTATTCATTACTATTCGTTGACTATGTAATAAGATCTAATAATAATATAAATTAATCTTTTTCTATACGAACATATTTAAAATATTCAGTATATATCTAAAAGATATGGAAAATAGGAGAGCTATATCTGGAGTTTAGATGAGTGGTGCCGGACAGTAATAATTAGTGGCTATAAAGATTTTACTTAAATTTCATTGATACCAATGTCTTTATAAATCTATAGGTGTCTCTCAATGTTTTTACCTTCGATTTTTCTTCACCATATATTGTTTTTATAGGGGTTTCAATAATTTTGAATCCAAGTCTATGTATAAGTATAAGTGTCTCTGTTTCTCCTTCAAATCCAGTTGACCTGAAGTTAAGTTTCTCTAAAACTTTTCTCCTATATGCTCTATATCCGCATTGAGAATCAGATATATTTACTCCAAACATTTTTCTTAGAAGAAAGGTTGTTATAAAGTTTGAAAACTTTCTTATTAGAGGCATTTTACCTCTATAAATTCTTTTCCCTATAACTACATCGGCATTCTTTATCGCATTTATAAAGGATGGTATTTCATCTGGGTCATGTTGGCCATCTCCATCAAGCTGTATAATTATTTCAACTTCCCCATCTTCTAATGCTTTTCTAAAACCTGTTTTTAATGCGGCCCATTTACCCCTATTTACCTTATGTCTAATAACTTCTGCCCCAGCCTTTCTAGCAACTTCAAATGTATTATCTCTACTACAATCATCTACAACAATAACTTTATCAATATATTTTAGAGTCCTTTTAACAACATCTCCAATAAATTTTTCCTCATTATATGCAGGAATTACAGCTATAATTTTCATAACGATATCAATAAACATTATGTATGTTATATAGGTAACGCTAAAGGAATAATATCTTGATAAATGATTTGGCTTTATTTATTTAGCCGTAAATTTTCAGCTACAATCTTTATTATTTTATCTACATCCCATATTTCTATTTGTTCAGGCTCTTCTTCTAACACCTTGCTGTCAGGTACTATAAGTATCTTTCTAGCCTGTCTAAACTTGTTCAGATTTTCCTCAATCCTATATATTTCTCTCCTTGAGATAAATTTCTTCCATTTTACTTCGGTTACAACTTTTATTTTCTGAAAAGATTTTAAGACAATATCTATATCATAGTCTTTTTCTATTATTTTACTCTTCCTCATTCCCGTTATTTTGGATAAAAGATTTCTGAAGAACTGTTCAACATGTAATGGAAGTTTTTCATAGAAAACTTTTTCTACCTCGATTAACGGTATGTCTATTTCCGAGAAACCATATTTTGAGTCTAGATAGAAGTAGAGATCTATTATTGGCGATATATGATAATAGTGACGATATTTTTTGTTATGTATCTCTAGTTTTTCAAGTATACCTATATTGCATAGTGTTGTAATATAGCTTTGAATAATGCTTGGATCATCTTTCCCCATAATTTTTCTTGAATATAGATAGGAGGAAACTTCAGATGATTTAACCTTTCCTGAAGCTATACTCTCCATTATTGCAATATAGACTTTTCCCAATTCTCTTTCCTCCTCTCTAAATATTTCTCCAATAAGTCTTTCAATAGTATTTTTCTGCTCCACTAGTATTCTAGGTATTTCCTTGTAAATTGATGTTTTCAGCATCGGTATTATCCACGGCTCTCTAATATATACTGCTGTATCTATCAATTCTTTTCCACTTAAACGTTTTTCCAGAAACATTATTACATCTCTCTCATCAACTATATTCATTTTAAATTCTTCAAATAAGCCTAGTATTGGAGAACTTTTCCCCAAAATTTTTCTTGAAAGCCATAGTGTAGATGTTATTATAGTTAAATTCAATTTATCAGCAAATATATGTAGAAAGTCTAAAAAATCTTCCGGCAGTCTATGAAATTCGTCTACTACAGTTTTTCTATGGGATTCCTTCAGCAAATAGTCTTTTAAATACTCATAACTTATCTCTCTCATAGACTTTAAATCTACTAGTGTCCCATCCCTTTTCACATGAAAAAATTCATCCCATTCTGTAAAATTTTTGATAAAGAAGCTTTTCCCAACCTTTCTTCTACCATAGACTAAGACTCTCCGTCCAGTATCTTTCCATCTTTCAATATCCGTATATCTTATAAGTATATTTCTCACAAGTATATTTATGAATATACTTTATATAAATATTATTTATCATTAGTAGACATGCTATTTATCAATACTTATATTAATGATATTGGATAGTTTATCCAGCCCTTCCCTGACTTTCATATAATTTTTTAACTCTATCTATAGTATCCGCTTCATCCGGACCTTTATCATCCCTAATTCTAACAAGTCTTGGGAATCTTAATGCAAATCCTGAAGCATAGTTTGGGGATTTCTGTATCTCTTGATAAGCTATTTCGACCACTATTTTAGGCCTAACCTCTACAACCCTTCCCTTCTCAGATATTATTAAAGGTTTAAGTATCTCTGTCATTTGTTCAAACTGTTCTTCAGTTAACCCTGTACCCATCATACCACATGGCAAAAATTTTCCTGTATCAGGATCTCTGACACCCAAAATATATGAACTTAACCATTTTGCTCTACTACCCTTCCCCCACTCTGCTCCAATAATTACAAGGTCTAAGGTCTCCATTATAGGCTTAATTTTATACCATCCACCTACATGTCTACCGAAAATATATCGTGAGTTAAGAACCTTAAGCATTAAACCTTCCTGTTTAGCATTCAGAGCTTCATGATAAAATTTCTCTATCTCTCTAACATCATTGCTAATCAGTTGTTTTGTTAACTGAAATTTTCCCGAAATAGGGTTAACAATTTTTTCAAGAATACTTCTTCTCTCCACATAATTTTTATTAAATAATATTTCACCATTAAGATACAATATGTCGAAAAGATTTACTTGGATAGGAATTTCTTTAACCATTCTCATAATATCATATTTTCTATGAATTCTCTGTGAAAGCTGTTGAAATGGTAATGGTAGGCCTGTCTTTGGGTCGATTCCAATAGTTTCACCTTCAACAATACATTCCTCTGCATTTAAACCTTTTCTAGCCAGCTCAACTATATCTGGAAACTGTTTAGTAACATTTTCCAATCTTCTAGTGAAAAGCCATATATCATCTCCCTTCTTCTCAATAATGGTTCTCATACCATCATACTTCCATTCAGCAGCTATTTTACCATATTTTTCAAGAATCTCACCTATACTTTTTGCAGCTAATCCCAACATGACTTGAAGAGGCCTACCTATAACTGGCTTAACATTTAACAATCCATCTTCTCCCTTTTCCTTTGCTATTATAGCAACTTCACCAAGATCTGATAAGATGTTCCACGCATATTCAACAGCATCTGTAGCTTTCTTAACATTTTCTTTAGACATATTTTCTTTAACTAGAAATGCTTGAACTATAGCATCTCTAATTATTCCCTCAGCCACACCTACTCGTAGTTCTCCTAAAATAGTTCTAACAATATATTTTGCTTCCCTTGGTTTAGCGGATGTTAAAAGCTGTGCAATAAGATTTAGTTTTCTCTCCTGAGAACCAGCTCCACCAATTATTGCAAGTTTTCTGAGAGTGTTAAAGACACCGTCAACTGTAAGTTCTTCTACAAAAAATGTCATTTGTTTCCTTGATTTAATTAAGTTTTCAGCCACCAATCCAAGGTCTCCAGTCTCCTTAAATTTTTCCTCAACTTCCCTAATACTAAATCCAGTACCTCTACTGATGGCCTTAATCATCATCTGAGTAGCTATACCCAGTTCATATCCAGTAAACTTTGGATAAACAATTCCCTGAATTAATAAAACTACTTTTGATAGGTCTTCTATAGATGTTTTTGAAAGAATATCTGCTACAATTTCAGTTTTACTAATCTTAGAAGAAGTATTTTCAAGTTTTTCATAAACATTTACAAGGACTTGATATTTCATATACTAAATATATGTAAAATAGGTATAATAGTTTATTTATTTAAAAATAGAGATAATATCTAACTATTGGCCTTAAGATTTTATAAAATCGTTTTATCAAAGATTATGAAACTTACTTTATAATCTGCTTTAATTCCCCATATCCTATTACATCTACATACCTTTGTGCTACCTTTCTCAACTTATCGTCTTCAGTGACAATCATGGCTTTTAGTTTCTCAGCTGTAGTGATGTAAGATGTATCATATACTGTGATACCCTTATTATAAGCTAATTCAAGAGTATTAGAGAAATCTATTTCATTAAAGCTAATTACACTAATAATTTCTTTGTCGGCTAACTTAATTAGTATATCTAAGATTTCAAGAGCGTCATCAATACTTATTTTCTTTAATAGATATGCTAGTTTCCATAAACTATTACCAGCTTCATAGATCGTTAGATCCAGTATATATAACGATATTTTAGGAATTATGGCAAATATTTTTTCTCCATAATCTATCAATAAAGGTATAGTTACTGAAGTATCTAATAAAAACCTCATCTATACTCCCTATCTTCTCTAATTAACATAGCTATAAGATTGGGATCTATTTTTCCCATTAAATGCTCTCTGAGTCTCCCTAATCTTTTTTCAAGATTTCTAGTTTCATTTTCTTCAATATATTTTTCGAGAAGTTTCCTAATAATTTCACTCATATTAACATCCATTTTCTCAAGTTTCTCCTTAACTCTTCTCGGAATTCTAACAGAAATTATAACGGTATCCAAATTATCACCGTAATACAATGTATAATACATATATATAAGTATTTCTTTATTCCTCCTTATTATGCGTAATGGCAAGAAATTATATTTTCTGGTAGAAATTTTAGCTATACATTGAGGATAGAGCCGATATACGTTAGTAGAGAAAATAAATGTAACATACATTATTCTAAACCTAAAGAATAATATTTACTCAGATATTTTATTTATCTTTAATGAGAGATAAATTTATGGAGACTCTTAGATAAAGCTGATAGTAAAATTATGTTAAAACTAAAATACCGGATATCTAATAATATCTTGGTGTACATAATGTCTCAGGGAGATAGAGCATATTATGACATACTTCCTCAAAAGCATGAGTTAATAATAGATATACATCAACATTATAACCCTAATGTCAAAAACTATCTAAATCTTCTTCTATATCATATGGATAAGGCTGGAATAACATTAACATGTCTTTTCTCTTCAGGTCCAAATTATGGGGAGCATGAAGCTAAGGATTGGAAGAAAATTTTTAAAGACTATAGTGATAGGATAGTTGGGTTTGGAACATTAAGTCCCGGAGTACATAATGTAGCTATTATCGATGAATACTATTCTAAGGGATTTAAAGGTCTTAAATTTATAAGACCTACAAAGCCATATGATGATGATAGTTTTCTAAAATATTATGAAAGAGCTGAAGAACTTGGAATGCCAGCACTTTTCCATACAGGAATTATAGCCAGAAAGAAACTTGAGAGGCAAGATGAATCCTCTATACGTATGAGGCCGATTAACCTGGATAGAATAGCTAGAATGTTTCCTAAACTTAAAATCATCGCTGCACACATGGGAGATCCTTGGTTTTCTGAAGCATATATGGTTAGTCAGAAAAATCCAAATATATGGTTAGATATTTCAGGTAAAGGTATCTGGTTAAAAGCAATAGCTATAAAAAAGCATTTATGGATAAGGCTTCGGCCAGAAAAACTCGTCTTCGGAATAGACGAACCCCCTACAGAGTATTTAAGATTGTATCATTTCTGGGATACATTTTTCTATGAAATTGGAGTATCGTATGATGATAGGGCAAAAATTTTCGGAAAAACGGCGGCCAAAATATTAGGGATTCACAAAGTTTTTTAGAAGAAATGAGATAATTGAAGATATCGTTTATAACGCAAAGACTTAAGCGTTTATTGAGTCTTGGAGTTATAGTATTTTTTCTTTTATCTACTATACATTTTGGTAGAGAAAGATTTCAGTCTTCATATTTTTCTCACAGATATTATATGATATCCTCTATATACAAGAAATCCACTAAAATATTTGATTAATCTACTTCAATCCCTTCTTTTCGTAATCATACATAACATCACTTTAATAACCCACTTATTTCAATTATAGTTTCATGCTGAGATTTTAAATGGAATTATATTTCTAAAGATAAAAATATTCATGAAATCGTTTTCTCATTCTGCACTCAACTTTTCTGCCCTATTACTTAAATCTCTATATATTTCGATTATTTAATTTTCTTACAGGCATCTATAATGCCAAGCTATGTTAACGATATGTTTACGATTATAAATTTTATCGTAAAAGGGGGTTTACAATAAGTTTAGCACAGTAAATTTAAATTCAAAATATTTGCTTATCATATTTAATGTCTACGATAAGGCTAAATAGTAGATAATATATTAATGTATT
>CAZKAY010000087.1:0-2229 GCA_964550975.1 uncultured Thermoproteales archaeon
TACTGGTATGCTACACAGGGATATAGGGTTAAAAATCTAGATATAGTTTTAAAATTTTGGAGGAGGCTTTCGGAGTCGTTTTAAACGAGTATTGCAAAGGGATATACACGTTGGAGTGAAATATATAGATTTCTACTTTTAAATGGAGTGAAGATAGGTAGGCCGAGATACAATGTTCTTTAAAAAGCTTTTAGACTACAGCTATATTAAAAAGATAAATGATAACTATGCAATAGCAGACCCAGTAATAAAATATGTTGCAGAAAATAAATTATAGTTGGAAAAATGAAAACTGAATCAAAGATAGGTTTAACATACATCGATTTTAATCCTATCTTTAGAATAGTTTTCCAACCTATAGGATTTCATCATGTTTCTATCTTCTCGGAAAGCATTTCAACAACCTATTTTATCCTTAGACTTTATTTATAGAACCCTATCAATTTAGGTTTAAAACTAACGGAAAGCTATCTCTTCACCACGCTATAAGAGGGGTTATAACTTCTAGCTACATGTTCGTTAAAAGCTTATAAAACCTTAAATATTTAAAGTTACATCATTCTTAATATCGAGACAATTAATCTAAAGAGGTGAGAAATATTGCCTAAAATTTTTCCAATCGGCCCCCAGTTTTACTTTGAACCCTCTAGGACATTAGATGAGCTTATGCATGATATGCGTATTGCCAAGCGTTTAGGATTCAACACACTTAGATTCCAAGAACATTGGTGCATAGATGAAAGAGTAGAAGGACATATTGATCTGAGCAAAATAGAGGCACTCTTAGAGGAAGCTGAAAACCTAGGGCTCTATGTGCATTTCTGCGTAACCATGGAGCAGGCTCCAGCTTGGCTTTGGAGAAAATATCCTGATTGCCGTATGGTCTATAGTACAGGAGATAAACATGAAGATCCAACGCAGTATCGATTTCCCTATGATGGAAAGCCTGGACCATGTTGGGATCATCCCGGTGCAAGGGCAGCTGCTATTCGTTTTATAGCTAAATTGGCTCAAAGACTTGGCCGTTATGATAATATTTTAGAATGGAACATCAACCAGGAGATCGGTTTCTGGCCTCTGCATCCTTCAATGATACGACCTTCAACACTTGGTTTCTGCTATTGTCCATATACTTTAGCAGCCTTTAGAGAGTGGTTGAAGAAGAAATATGGTGACTTAGATGCACTTAATAGGGTGTGGCGCACGGGTTACGGTGATTGGGAAGAAGTAGAGCCACCACGTTTATTCGCTCGTGTGCCATCCTACATCGATTGGAGGTATTTCATGGACGATGTATATGTGGCACGCCATCTACGTTGGAAGGCTGAAACATTCAGGGCAAATGATCCTAAGCGACGTCCTATATTTGCCCATATTGGTGGAGTCACGCCAGGAAGGGGGAGTGAATGGAGATGGGCGAAGGAAGTAGATGTCTTTGGTAGTTCATGTTATCCCTCTGGAGCTTTTCATAAGTGGGATGCTGGATTCCCAGCTCCTGGTCAATCGATTTCTCGTGAAGAGTGTATACGACAAGAAGTCTTGTCAATAACATTAAGATATGACTATATAAGGTGTGCTGCAGGGCCTAAACGGCGAATTGCTGCAGCCGAATTTCAGGGTGGGCCAAAGGGATGGCTAGGTACCCCGTCTCCTGAGGATATACGACGCTGGATGTTTGCAGCATTATCTTCAGGAATTCAGGAACTATACTTCTGGAATCTTAGGGCGGAGATCTTTTGGGTAGAGGCCTACAGCTTTGGCTTGCTAGACCTTCGCGGAGACAGTACTGCTCGTGCTGAAGAGGCTGGACGTATTGCTAAAGCTATAAACCGTTATGCCGAGCTCTTTCATTTTGGCAGTGTTCCTCAGGCTGAGGTGGCCATATTTATTAATGAAGATCTTTGGCACTTTATGCGGGCTAAAGGTTTTTATGATAAAAACCTTGATTCGCATTTATCTTATACTATTCGCGGCATTTATAAGATGTTATGGGATGCTGGAGTTTGGGTTGATTTTATTGAGGCTAATGAAACAACTCTAGAGGAGCTCAGTAAGTATAAATTGATTATTCTGCCTTTCCCATTGGCTATGAGTGATGATGTATTCGATCTGTTGAAGAATTATGTTGCTTCGGGAGGTGTATTGCTTTCAGAGGCATGTCCAGGTCGTCATGATCGTTTCGGCTTTGCGAGGCCGGGGGAGTTAGCTTCTAGTGCAGAGGAACTTTTT